>JAZRMS010000031.1:0-2154 GCA_045647825.1 Christensenellaceae bacterium | reverse complement strand
ACCAAATCCTATTATAACCATTTTTGGTAAGGGAATAACCCTTTATGGAGTTTGCATTGCACTTGGCATTTTATGTTGCGTGATGGTTTTATATTTATACACAAAGAAAGCAGGTGTGCCTAACGAAGTTCAAGATTACACGTTGTTTGTGGCAATAGGCGCCATTGCTGTTGGCTTTTTGTTTGCAAAACTTTTTCAAGCCTTTTACGATTGGATTGCAAGTGGATATAAGGAGTTTGACTTTTATAACGCTGGAATAACTGTAATGGGTGGTCTTATCGGTGGCGCAGCCTTTTTCTTGCTTTTATATTTTTCTGTTGGCAAATTAGTGTTTAAAGGCAAAAAGCAAGGCTGGGAGAAAAAGTATTTTAACGAAATTTTCCGTGTTGCACCACTTTGCATAGTAATTGCTCACGGGTTTGGCAGAATAGGGTGCTTGATGTCTGGTTGTTGCCATGGTGCGTATTTGGGGCAAGAATACGTGTTTGGCGGAATATTTATGAAAGGAACGACTAACGGTTGGGGATATTACGTTCCAACTCAATTATACGAGGCGCTTTTCTTATTTGCGCTTTTTGCAGTTATGTCCTATTTCTATTTTAAGCGTTCAAATATAACAATGTCTATTTATTTAATTGCATATGCAGTTTGGAGAACGTTTATAGAGTTTTTACGTACCGATTACCGTGGTGGTAGTGGTGTAGGACTTTCGCCCTCACAATGGCAATCCATCTTGTTTGTTGTTCTTGGTGTTGCAATTTTGTTGTTTTATCATTGGAAAAAAATTCCGTTCAAACTTAAAGACGATAAAGAAAATTCTTTAGATAAAGAAAAAACTAAAGAAGAATAAAAACAAACCGCGCAAAGTTTTGGTTGCGCGGTTTTACTTTTTTAAATAAAAGTAGGGAAAAGCGTTAACGAAAAAAAAGGCTCTAAAAATAAGAGCCTTTAAAAATTAAATGCAAAAAATAAGAAAAATTATTCAGCAGGGGTTTCGATAGCTGAAACTTTTTTAGCAAGCTTTGATTTCTTGTTTGCTGCGTTGTTTGCGTGGTAAATATTTTTTGAGCAAGCTGAATCGATTGCAGCGAAAGCAGCAGAAAGAGCAGCCTTTGCTTCTTCTAGCTTGTTTTCTTTAACAAGAACGTCTACCTTCTTCATAGCAGTTTTAACAGCTGAACGGATAGCCTTGTTTTGTTCGGTTTTCTTATCGTTTACTAAAACTCTTTTCTTTGCTGATTTAATGTTTGGCATTTTCTATGCACTCCTTAGTTACTTTTAATATCGCTAACTATTTTAACACAAATTAAAATCAAATGCAACTACATTTAACCATCATTTTAACCTTTTTAATTTTATTTTCACTATTTTTTGCTATTAAATCATACAATCTACTATGTCGAAAGGTTATATTGCAATAATTGATAGTGGAATAGGTGGAATATCCGTGCTTGGCGATTTGATAAAAAAGATGCCAAACGAGCGATATTTGTATTTTGGCGATAAGCAAAATGCGCCTTATGGTAATAAAAGTTTAGAGTGTTTATATCGTATAACTTGCAAGAATATTGATGTTATCAAAAGGTATAAAGTAAAGGCCGTTGTTCTTGGCTGTAACACGATTAGCACTAATTTATTTAATGAAATTAAAGAATATGCTAAACTTCCTGTTTTTGGCGTTTTTCCGCCCGTTGAAGATGCTGTTAAGTGTGGCGGAAAGACTTTGCTTTTAGCAACAAAGCGCACGGCGGAAAGATATGAAAACAATGATGATTTGATGGTTTTGGGGCTAGAAAATTTTGCAACGGAAATAGAGAGTAATTATAAAAACTTTTCAAACGTTTCTTTTTTAGAAATAATAGAAAAATTAACCCCCAAATTTCCAAGTGGTTTTAAAGGGGCGTTTGATAACGTGATTTTGGGTTGTACGCACTATAATTTTGTAAAAAATAAAATTCTTGACCACTTTTGCCCCCAAAGAGTTTTGTCTGGAAACAACTTGGTGGTTGATAGTGTTAAAAAGTTCTTTTATGGTGCAAAATCGCTAGTAAATAACAAGCGATTTGAAATTTTATTCTTAAATGATGAAAAAAAGTATTCTTATATTTTAAATAATTATCTAAAATTATATGACAAAAATTTTTAAAAAAATTA
>JAZRMS010000030.1:0-2094 GCA_045647825.1 Christensenellaceae bacterium | reverse complement strand
GAGTGAATAATCTTATACTCGGGGTGACTTTTCAAAAATTCTTTCCACCAACGCTTATATGCAAAGTGATTATACACCTTGTATTTCGGACACTCAAAAATCCCCCCGCCTATATTGTGTATCTTTGCTCCATAAAAGTTGTCTGTTCCAGAGTGTTTTACAAAATCAAACTGAATTTTTGAATAATCTATATTGTCATATACGTTCATCAGCATTGACTGAGCGCCACCGCAATCAAGCCCACCGAATACTTGTAAAACTTTTAGCATTTTATTTCTTCCAAATATTTTTCTATAACGAAATTCCTATCAAATTCTCTTTCTACTTTTTGTCTACCAGCGATGCCCATTTGTTTTCTTTGCTCGTTATCTAAAGACAAAAACTTTTCAATTTTTTCTACTAAATCTTGAGTGCTTTTTTGTTCTACTATAAATCCGTTAACGCCATCTTCAACTATTTCCTTGCACCCTGCCCTATCGGTTGTAATTATAGGTCTTGCACACGCCAAACTTTCAAGTAACACGTTAGACATTCCCTCTGGATAGTAAGTTGGGTGAATTGTGCAATGCACTTTACTTAAAACCTCTGAAACGACATTTACTCTACCATGGTAAATTATGTTAGGATTGTTTTCAAGTTCTTCCATTTTGCTTTCATACATTTTTTCTGATGCACCACAAATATGAAAGCGCGTGTTTTGATATTTCTTTGTAATTATCTCCGCCGCCTCTATATATTGCTCTATACCTTTTTCTTTCATAAGTCTTGATATAAAAACAAACTCTACGGTATCATCTTGTGGATATTCAAACGGCTTAAATTTCTTTAAGTTAACGCCACTACCTGGAAGAAGCTTGTGTGCTTTAAGATTGATTTTCCTTTTTTCAAAAAAAGCCTTATTGCTCTCGTTTTGGAAAAAAATCGTTTTCACTTTCTTCATTGACCATTTATAAAGAGCAACCGTTATCTTTTGCATGATACCGCCGTTTTCAACTGCGCTACCAAGTCCGGTAATATTCACAATGCAAGGTATGTTTAACTTTTTACACGCCCTTGACGCATAGATGTTAGGTTTTATCGTGTAAGAAAAAACAAAATCGGGTGATATTTCTTTAAATACCTTAACGTATTTTTTAAGCAATTTAAGATCACCAAAAGGGTTAGTTCCACGCCTATTAAAAGAAACCTCAACGTGTTTTGCGCCTAAATTAATCATTTCTTGGTTGAGTGCGCCATGCGGAGTAACAACGTAAACCTCATGCCCCTCTGCTATTAATCTTTCAATCAATTCGTAACGATAGTAATAAATACTGACGTCACTATTTCCAACCAAAGCAATTTTACTCATAATTTTTCCCTATTATATAATAATTTAAATAATTATATCATATAAAGTGCTTTATTTCAATACTTTATTAAAAATAAGTCCTTGCATTTTGATACTTTTTAACAAATTTTGACCAAAATTTAACTAAAAAATAAAAAAACCCAAGCGCAAGGTATAATTTATACCATTGCTCTTGGGTTAAATTTTAAATAAAAATTTAATTTAATACTTTTTTAAGATCTTCTTTTTTAACTACACCACTTATAGAGTCAGGGGCAGACAAGCAATTTACAGCAACAAGATTTGCAAATTCTAATGCATCTGCATCGTCATATCCGTTATAAAGAGCATATAAACATCCAGCACAGAAGGCGTCGCCTGCTCCAACACTACCCTTTATAAATCCTTTGGGTAGTTTTATTGATTCAACAACGGTGTAAATGCCACTCTTATCTAAACAAAATCCTTTTTCTGGACAATGTACGATAACTTTTTCGTTAACGCCAAGCGACATAATTTTTTCCAAAATTTCTTTAACGTTATCATCAATCAATTTACCATCGTTATCACGTGGGGAAATGCCGGCAATTTGCCCTGCCTCAACCTCGTTAATAATAACGTAATCACAATGTGGAAGTGCCGATACTGCAACTTTATAGAAGTTACCACTGCTTTCACTAACGACGTCTATAGACGTTTTTATGCCTAGATTTCTAGCATCTTTCAAGAGTTTTGACATAGGCGTTGTGCCATCTTCTAAAAGTTTG
>JAZRMS010000029.1:0-5004 GCA_045647825.1 Christensenellaceae bacterium | reverse complement strand
TCCGGCTCGTTCCAAATTTCCCAATATTTTAGGTTATATTCAAAGCCGTTTGCCCAACCTTTATTGTAGTGCATAATAACGTGCTCGCAAATTCTTGCCCATTTATCAAAATCTTTTGGCATTATAGAAACGTATTTTTTGCTAGACCACTCGATAGAGCAACCAAGCCTATAATAAGTTTCACAATCTGCTTTTTGAATCGCACCTATGTATTCATCGGTATGATGGAAGTCATAACTATTTGGATCGTTTTCATCAGCATCAAAGTCTGGGAATATTTTAGGTATATCTACTAAACACGCACGATTGAAAATACCACCGCAGTCGTGAAGTCTGCAATAAGGAATATGTGCAGCCTTAAACATTGCGTTTATTTTAGACTGATTATTGCCAAGAGAACCAGAATATGGCGCGCAACATGCACCGTTTAGTGCTCTAATTTTCCCAACGCTTTGATTGAAATCAACTTTTATCGTATTCATAATTTTCTCCTATATAACTTCTATTCCTGCAATTTGGCAGAATTCTTTTATTAGTTTTGTGTTGTCGCCATAAGATATGATGTAGTGTTGTCCCATAACCTTATCGGTAAAATCTACAACGTCAGAAAGTTTAACCTTTAATGCAGGTAGTTGTGGTGCAGGTTGAGCCCAACCAGCTTCTTCCCACTTTCCTGGATTAACACCTTCTCCCTTTACCATGTGCATTGTATATTCGTCGCCTTCCCAAGTAAGTCTGCACATAGTGAGTTCGCCTTCTTTAACCTTGGAAACGTTCAAAATGCCTTGATCTAAAAGTCCAAACGCTTCTGGACTTACCGTAACTTCGCCATCTACAATTTCCTTTGGAACGTAGTCTGGAACACCTGCTAAAACGCCGTCTGTAAAGAATTCGTAGAACTCTAAATACGCACCGATTTGACCTGTTAGAGCCTTAACTATTGCTTGGGTAACGTTGCCAAGGCAGTCGTTTTCTGGGATAGTGCAAATTCCCTCTCTATCTGCAAGCAACATAAATATCATTGCAGGTGGGAAACCTAAAAGTTTTTTCATTCCATCAACGTCTTTAAGTGATACTGCAACGTATTTTCTCTCATCAATTATTTGCTTTAATGCAAGGTAATATTTCACACCTTTTTCAACTATTTTTTCATCTGCTTTCTTTAAGAATTTCCAAGTAGAAATGGTTTCTTCTTTAACTTTATCTATTGCGCTCTTTTCTATTTTTTCCGAACGTTGAACTACTTCTAACATTTCAAAGCATTCAATTTCAGGTCCAACCTTTCTCTTTAATGAACATCCATCAAAAAGCGTGCCGTATAGATGCATATCTCTAAAGCCCATATGTCCTATTTTTGCACTTCTAAGCGCCTTATACGCACTTGCAGCCTTTGCAAACGACACGACTTCATTTACTCTAGAAGGAAGTCCTATAATATCGTAAACGTACTTAAAGGTGTATCCCAAATCCTTCATAGTCTTTCTTAAAGCGCTAGTTCCCGCTTGGTCTGCCGTGGTAACGATTCTTCCGTCTTCCATCCAACCGCAAAGTCCCCAAAGCACCATAGGAAGGTGCTTGAATTGTTCTGCAACTTTTATAACTGCGTGGGTTGGAATCCAACCTGCAACGCAAAGCACCAAACAATCAAAATCTTTGCCCTTGAAAAATTCTATTGCACCGTTAACGTCCTTTTCAGCATAATCGTCAGTTATAACGTAATGCGCTAAAACTTCTGCGCCCGTTGCCTTTAAGTTTTCCGCCGCCGTAGAACACTTTTTTTGTAAAATGTCGATAGGCGTGTTTACTTCACCAAAACCTGCAAATGCTATTTTCATTTTTGTTTCCCCTTAATCGTTAAACTTTTTGTTTATTCCATCTAGCGTTTCACGAACTAATAAGTCACCGCCTTCGTGACCTGTATAACCACTAGAAACGTATGCAGAATAATGTCCGCCCTTTTCTGCTTTTTCTGTTGGAAGATATCCACAAGAACCACAAGCAAGTTGGATAAGGAAGGTTTGCTTTGCTTTACTTCTTGCTCTAATTTGGTTTCCGTAATCAAGGAATAATTCAAACGGATTAGTTGCAATTGCAATGTCGCCAAAACGAATAACGTGCACTTCTACAGGGAAAACGTCAACCGTTTTTTGAAGTTCATATCTTGCAATTATTCCAGAGTAAACGTGTATTGCAGCATTATCGTCAAAGTTAATTGATCTGCCACGGTTCTTTTCGATAAATTTATCAATCATTTCTAGCGCGTTTTTATACTCTGCTTTGGTAACTCTTCTAAGTGGCAATACAACGTCTTTTGTTTCGTGAATAAGTTCTGCCTCATCCTTAAACTCTGTGTTCAACTCTTCGTGAACGGCGATAATTTCGCTTGAAATACGTCTGCCAACTACCCTTAAGCCTGAAACGTCGAACATAGATGGGTCTGCCCTATGCTCAATAACAACATCCCTTTTAATATTAGGATCGTCTATATAACTTTCTGGTTCTACCCAACGAATCATATCTCTTGGACATTGATCGCCCGCAGCAGAGCAAAGACCTAACACAAAAATATCCTTGCCGTATTCCTTTCTCAAGTTTTCTTTAACCTTGCCCCAGTAGTCTGAAGAAATATAACTTCTGTGTTCAACAACTTGAGCAGGGCAAGCGATATTTCCTACTACACCAGTAAGTTTTTTATCTTTATCGTAAACGAAAATAAGTTCAATACCGTTATCGTTGCCACCTTCTAGTTCGGTAAAGTTTGCCGTGTTGGTATCACCCCACATAAGCGCACTACCATCATCATAACAAACTCTTCTGCACATACCAACGGCAGCTCTTCCGAAAGCGTTTCTATAATAGCCTTCTTTTCTATTCTTCCAAGCAGAAAGAACGGCCTCTACAATTTTATTCGCCAAAAATTCCAAAGCAACGTTTGGATCCATTCTCTCTTCACTTGATACCAAAGGTTTATAAGCCATATCTTCTGGTATTGCCTTTTTAAGATAATCAAACGAACCCGATTCAGTAGTTATAAGAGTTTTTCTAGTATACACGTAAGAAGTGTGAGTATGTATTGCTGATAAAATAACTTTATCTGGATTAACCGTTCCATCTTCAGCAAGTCTATCTTTTACTATTTTATTGAGATTGTCGCCAACCGCAACGAGATCGCAAGAACAAATTATAAAATAATCGTTTGCACTTTCAACGGCAAGCGCAGTAAGTGTTATAGGGCTTTCTACTTCATCGGTAATTCTTTCAAAAAACTGACCTGCAAGTCCTATCTTAGTTCCCTTTTTAGGTGTAATATCAACTTCTGCCCAACCCATCTTAATTTTTGACATAATTATTCTCCTTTAGAATTTAGTTTATTACATTGTAACACAAAAAAACTACTTGTGAACAACAAAATTAACGAAATTTTTTCGTATTTGCATTTTTTTATTGATTTTATTTTTTTATAATGGTAAAATAAAAGAAAATTTTCGTTGCAGGGAAAAACAAAATGAATTTTAAGCAAATAGCAGAACTTTGTAATTGCACGGTTGGAACGGTTTCTAAAGCCTTTTCTGGGAAATCTGACGTTAGTGAAGAAAAGAGAAATGAAATTTTTAAAATAGCCAAAGAAAACGGTTGCTTTGAAAAATACTATAAAGATAATTTCAATAAGAAGGTCTTTGCAGTCATTTGCCATGAAATAAATAGCGCGCACTACGCAAAAGTAGTAACATACATAACCGAAGAGCTTGAAAAAAAAGGCTTTTTAGCTTTGACAGCTTGCGACAATTTTTCACAACAACGTATTCATGAATTTTTAAGTTTCTTTACAATAAACAAAAAGGTGGACGGCGTTTTTATTATTGATTCTAGTGTTAGTACAAAGCTTGACAATCAATTTCCGATAATTTATATAAACTACTTTGGCAAACAAAAAAGCGTTGATTTTGTTAACAACGACAAAATTAGCGGATTTTTAGACGCCATAGCACACCTAAAAAAGAACGGGCACACAAAAATTGCTTATATAGGCGAAAAGTTTACCGAAAGTAGCAAAAGAAGATTTATCGAGGCTATGACAAAACACCAGCTTCACGTAAATAACGATTTTATAAAAGTTTCATCAAAGCGCTTTAGCGACGCGGGATACGACGCGATGGAACAACTTTATCGTAACGACCAGTTGCCCACCGCAATATACGCCGCCTATGATGAACTTGCCATAGGCGCTATCGCTTGCATGAAAGAACACGGACATTCCGTTCCAAACGATTTTTCTATTATCGGTAAAAACGATATTTCGTTTGCTTCAAACAGCATCATTTCATTGACTACAATAAACGAAAACAACAAAAAACTTTGCGATATGGCAATCGACTTAATGATAAAAAAATTAGATAGAAAATTCTTTAAGTTGCGCCAAAACATACTAGTAAAACCCGAACTAGTCATTAGAAATTCTGTAAAAGACCTAAATAAAAACTAAAACGAAAAAGTTTCGTAAAAAAACACACTTTTAGTACTCTCTTTTATGATATAATAAGATCATGCAGTCACAAACTAAGACAAAAAATAAATTTATAGAGGTTAAGCATGAAAAAAATATCTGTTATCACAATAGCACTTTGTTTAGTATTTGCTCTGTTTAATTTTGCGTGCGTTCCAAACAATAAAAACTTAACTTATTAGGCATTGGGCGATAGTATCACCAAAGGTTCTGGATTGGAAAAACCATATTGCGAACTGGTAAAAGAAACTCTAGAGTTTGAAAAAGTGAACAACTATGGAATAGGCGGAACCACGATGGCACAATATTATCATCAGCCAACATATATTCCTATGTGCGACAGAGTAAACGAGGTAAGCGCTGATAGCGATATTATTAGTATTATGTTTGGAACCAACGATTGCGGATGGGATGTAGAGCTTGGAACTATAGAAAGTACAGACATTAAAACTTTTTACGGTGCTTATAAAATGGTTATTGAAGCTCTCAAGGTGCGTTGC
>JAZRMS010000028.1:0-6038 GCA_045647825.1 Christensenellaceae bacterium | reverse complement strand
CTATAAGTGTCGCAAGGTTTTAGGAAAACTAAAACTTTGCCGTCCTTTTTGGTTTCTTTGATTAAATATTTAGAGAAGTTTGCGCCAGAAAAATCGTCAAAAACGAAATCCTTTTTCATTGACTCAACGTCAGCAAAGACTGCAGGAGTTTGGTCGTATGAAAACTCACCCTTCTTCCAACCAAGAACTCTATTTACGATTCCGTTTTGAAGAAGTTCGCCTGCTTTTTCAATAAGCGCTTCGCGAGTTATTTTTTGCATCTTAAATCCTCCAATCTCTTATTTTCGCCTAGTTTGGTAACAGTTTCAACAAAGTCGTTCATAGTAGCAGCGAACTTTGCACCTTCTGCCGCAGATACCCACTCAACGCGAGTACGTTCTCTTTCAATGCCAAGATAATCTAGCATTGAGAACAAAAGCGCCATTCTACGACGGGTGTAGTAGTTACCAGAAGTGTAGTGGCAATCCCCTGGGTGGCAACCGCAAAGGATAACGCCGTCTGCCCCACGTTGGAATGCTTTTAATATAAACATTGGGTTTACTCTGCATGAACAGGGAACGCGAATTACTTTTACTTCTGCTGGGTATTGAAGACGGTTGCTACCTGCAAGGTCAGCACCCGCATACGAACACCAGTTACAACAAAAAGCTACGATTTTTGGTTTATATCCGTTTACTTGCATATTGCATCTACCTCCGCCATAATCTGTTTGTTTGCAAAGCCTTTAAGGTCCATTGCCCCAGAAGGACAAACAACCGTACAGCATCCGCAACCTTGGCAAATCGCTTCGTTAACCGAAGCAACGCGACGAATAAGCGTCGTTCTGTTAGGTCCACGGAATTCTTTATCTGAATAAGTGATTGCGCCGTAAGGACAAACGTTTGCACAAGATGAACATCCGTTACACATCATTTCATCTGATTGAGCAACGCATGGGTTACCCGTTAGTTTGTCTTTTGCAAGAAGTCCTATTACTTTTGCAGCGGCAGCACCTGCTTGAGAAACCGTTTCTGGAATATCTTTTGGTCCTTGGCAAGCACCAGAAAGGAATATACCAGCCGTTGGGCTTTCTACAGGACGAAGTTTTGGGTGCGCTTCGGTAAAGAAGTCGTTGGTGTCCATACTAGCAGTAAGCATTGTTGCAAGTGGTCTTGCAGACTTATCGGGCTCAATTGCCGCCGCCAATACTACTAAATCCGCCTCTATCTTTAATTGTTTATTAGCGATAAGGTCAGAGCCTTGAACGATTAGCTTGTTTCCTTCTGGAGAAACTTTGCCAACCATACCTTTTATATAATGTACGCCGTATTCTTCAACAGCACGACGATAGAACTCATCAAATTGTTTACCTGGCGTTCTCACGTCAATATAGAAAACGGTAACGTCCGTATCTGGATATTTGTCACGAGTAAGCATTGCGTGTTTTGCAGTATACATACAGCAAATCTTTGAGCAATATTCCTTGCCTTTTTCAGCGCAAGATGCACAACGTGAACCAACGCATTGAACGAACACGATTTTATGTGGATGCACTCCGTCAGAAGGACGAACTAGTTTACCTGCGGTTGGCCCTGCTGCGTTCATCAAACGTTCAAATTCAAGCGAAGTGATAACATCCTTGCTTTGGCCATAAGCAAACTCATCAAACTTATCCATGCTGATAGGATTAAATCCGGTTGCAGCAACGATTGCGCCGTACTTTTCTTCAATAAACTCATCCTTTTGGGTGTAGTCGATTGCTTTAGCAGTACATACCTTTGAACAAACACCGCACTTTCCTGTCTTTAACATGGTGCAGTAATCAGCGTCGATAGTTGCAACCTTTGGAACTGCTTGTGCAAACGGAATATAGATTGCACGGCGATTATCCATTCCCAAGTTGAATTCGTTTGGAACTTTCTTTTGAGGACATTTTTCAGTACAGAGTCCACAACCCGTACACACGTCTTCTTTTACGAAACATGCTTTCTTTCTAATCTTAACGTCAAAGTTTCCTACGAAACCTTTAACTTCTTCTACTTCGCTATAAGAGAAGATTCTAATCTTTTCGTGTTGAGCAACGTCAACCATTTTTGGTGTTAAAATACAAGCTGCACAGTCAAGCGTTGGGAAAGTCTTGTCAAGTTGAGCCATCTTTCCACCGATAGTAGGTTTCTTTTCAACGATATCAACTTCAAAACCAGCGTCTGCAATGTCAAGTGCAGTTTGAATACCTGCAATACCGCCACCGATAACAAGCGCGCGTTTGGTTACAGGGCTTTCACCTGGTGTGAGTGGAGCGTTTAGGTTTACTTTAGCGATAGCCGTTCTACCAAGAACGATTGCCTTTTCCGTTCCCTCTTCCATATCTTTATGTATCCAAGAACATTGTTCACGGATGTTTGCGATTTCAACCATATAAGGGTTGATTCCTGCGGCAGCCGCAGTTTTTCTAAAAGTAGCCTCGTGCATTCTTGGCGAGCAAGAACAAACCACTATTCCCGTGAGTTTATACTCTTTGATAGCGTTTTTAATAAGTTCTTGTCCTGCTTGTGAACACATATACTGATAGTTGGCAGAGTGAACAACGCCCGGTTCGTTCTTAAGAGCTTCTGCAACTCTAACAACGTCTACCGTGCCGGCAATGTTACTACCGCACCAACATACGAATACTCCTATTCTTTGCATTTGTATTCTCCTTTACTTTGTGTATTTCCTGAACGCGCTGACGATTGCTTGTTGTGGCAAGTCTTCGTCTAAAAGTTCGGGTAAGTCGTTTGCCGTCAAGTGATTATTGCCTTGCTCTCTAATAACGCTTAAGCGCACAGCCTCAACGAGTTTTGCAGGTTCAACGCCTCTTGGGCATCTGTCCACGCAAGCAAAGCACGAAAGACAACGGTAAATTGATTTTGATTTAAGTAGTGGTTCTATATCACCCGTTTCAACCATGTAAACGAATTGGTGTGGATGATATTCCATCTCGTCGTATGCAGGGCAAGTTCCAGAACATTTTCCGCATTTCATGCACTTTCTTGGATTTACGCCACTACGACGGATAATTTCTTCACAAACGTTCTTTTTGTTTTCCATTTGCATTACTCCTTTACGCCAAGTGCTTCTGCAAGCAACTCGGTGATATATACGATCGGCATATCTTCGCCGTTCTTTTGCAAGTTATATTTGCAAAGTGGGCAAGCAGTTACGATTGCTTCTGCTCCGTTAAGTTTTGCATTTTCTTTAACCTTAACGCTCTTTGCCTTTGCAAGGTCTTTGCTCTCTAACGTGATATAACCACCGCAACATTCGTTACGATAAGAATAAATCACAGGCTCTGCTCCTAACGCGCGAATAAAGTCTTCCATAATAGAAGGATTTTCCACGTCGTCCATAGCCATAACCTTTCCTGGACGGAGAAGTAAACAGCCGTAATACGCACCTATCTTTCTTCCAGTCAAAGGATTAACTACCTTTTCTTTAATTTTGTCAAAACCAACAACGTCACGAAGAAGTTCCAAGTAGTGATAAATCTTGGTTTCGCCGTTATAAGCGTCTTCTGCCATGTAGTTATTAACGCGAGCGTTAAATTCTGCGTTATTAATAATAGCGTCGTTAGTTTGTTTGATAACGTTGTGACAAGCAGAACATACGGAAACTAGTGGTTGACCTTTTTTGTTTGCTTCTTTTAGCGCGCGAACAGAAGAAAGCTTTGTTGCCACTTCGTCGCTTGAGGTGGTGAACACACCGCCACAACATTGCCAGTTTTCAATTTCTTCAAGCGTAACGCCCAAAACTTCTGCACATTTTCTTGCATACTTGTCAAGATCTTTTGCTTTGGTTTTTAGCGTACAGCCGGGAAAATAACTTACTTTCATTTGTCAGTTGCTCCTATTACACCATTTTTTCAGGGTGGAAAACTTCATCGAATTTTTCCGCCGTTAAGAATCCTAATTGAACACACGCTTCTTTAAGCGAAATGTTGTCCTTGTAAGCTTTCTTTGCCGTCTTTGCCGCATTTTCATATCCGATATAAGGATTGAGCGCGGTAACAAGCATAAGAGAGTTTTGTAAATTGTAATCCATTTTTTCACGGTTTGCTTTAATACCAACAGCACAATTTACGTTAAACGAAACGATTGCTTCTGCCAAAAGTCTTGCTGATTGCAAGAAGTTGTATATACATACAGGCATAAACACGTTAAGTTCGAAGTTGCCTTGTGACGCAGCCATTCCGATAGCAACGTCGTTACCCATTACTTGAACGGCAACCATAGTAACCGCTTCGCATTGAGTTGGGTTTACTTTACCAGGCATGATTGAAGAACCCGGTTCATTTTCTGGAATAAAGATTTCGCCAAGACCATCTCTTGGTCCACTAGCAAGCCAACGAACGTCGTTTGCAATTTTCATCATATCGCAAGCTAGCGCCTTGATTGCACCGTGAGCGAACACGATTTCATCTTTACTAGTGAGTGCGTGGAATTTGTTTCCTGCCGTAACGAACTTCTTTCCCGTGATTTCAGAAACTTTTTCTGCAACCAACGCGTCAAAACCTTTTGGTGCGTTGAGTCCTGTTCCTACTGCCGTTCCACCAAGTGCAAGTTCTGCAAGTGGTTTCAAAGAAAGTTTCAAAAGTTCAACGTCGCGCTCTAAACTCGTTCTCCATCCGCTGATTTCTTGACTAAACTTTATTGGCGTTGCATCTTGAAGGTGAGTTCTTCCGCACTTAACAACGTCGTCGTGTTCTTTTTCCAAACGGATAAAGGTTTCAATCAACGTTTGAACTGCAGGAATTAGTTTATCTTCGATAGCCATAACTGCAGAGATATGCATTGCAGTTGGGAAGGTATCGTTTGAAGATTGACTCATGTTAATATCGTCGTTTGGGTGCAAAATCTTTTCGCCTGCAATTTCGTTACCACGGTTTGCAATAACTTCGTTTGCGTTCATGTTTGATTGCGTGCCAGAACCCGTTTGCCATACGACTAGTGGGAAATGTCCGTTTAAAGAACCACTCATAACTTCATCGCAAGCCTTTACGATAGCAGAAAGTTTTTTGTCTGTCATTTTTTCAGGACGAAGTGCGTTGTTTGCAAGCGCAGCCGCCTTTTTCAAAACACCAAACGCACGCGTGATTTCACGTGGCATTATTTCAATCCCTTCACCAATCTTAAAGTTCTCGTGACTGCGTTGGGTTTGCGCCGCCCAATAACGATCGGCTGGAACTTTAACTTCTCCCATAGAGTCATGCTCGATACGATAATCCATATTGTTTCTCCTTTTTAGTGTAATTCCCTATTCTTTCTCGTTTAGGGTTATCTACAAATTGTCGTTCCCATTAATTATAACAAAGTTAGGATATTTTGTAAAATAATTATATAATAATTATAAAAAAAATTATGTAAATTTCTAACAGTTTTTTATATTTTTGAACATATGACCATACTTTTGCTATTTGCTTTGTACTTATAGTCGTATTTTTGTTCCTTTCGTTTGCTTTACACAATTTTTTGTGATAAAATATTAAATCGTTGGAGAAATAAAAATGAAAGGCGTTCAAAAAAGCAAAAAACTAAATATCAACACTTTTTTTAAGAGTGGATTAAAGGACGGCTTACCTATCGGATTAGGATATTTGCCCGTTGCCTTTGCGTTTGGCGTTCAAGCAAGCATTGCTGGAATTCCGCTTTTTATGTCGCTTTTTATTTCAATGACAAACCTTACGTCTGCAGGTCAACTTGCAGGGCTAACCATTATTGCAGCAGCCGGAACTGTGCTTGAAATAGTTTTGACCCAACTAGTTATAAACGCTAGATATTTTTTAATGAGCATAACTCTTTCGCAAAAACTAGACTCTTCGTTCACTTTAGGGCATAAGTTTTTATGCTCTGCCTTCGTTACGGATGAAATCTTTGCAGTTGCCTCTTCAAAGCCAAAAACTTTTAACAGATCGTACTTCTACGGGCTTGTAGTGTTGCCTTATATCGGTTGGTCGCTTGGAACGTTGCTTGGTGCGGCGGCGGGAAACGTGCTCCCCGTTATGAAGTCGGAGGCCAAGCGGT
>JAZRMS010000027.1:0-2663 GCA_045647825.1 Christensenellaceae bacterium | reverse complement strand
TCTTTCAAGAGTTTTGACATAGGCGTTGTGCCATCTTCTAAAAGTTTGTCAAAAGAATCTAAAAGCATTAAATATCCTGCATGCAAGATCTTGCTGTTAACCTTGTTTAAGTCCACGTCGTCAAAGCAAAACTCTGCGTTTGCGCCACGGTTGTGAAAGAAGGTTCTTTCGCCCGTATTAGAAACGGTCATAACGTCAGAATAAGAAGTTGGGGCTGTGGTAGACACTACTACACCATCCGTATTTATGCCTACTTTTTGCATTTGTTCTAAAACGTATTCGCCCTTATAATCCTTTCCTACCCTACCAAACACGCTTATAGGAATTGTTGGGTCAAGTTTTGCGATATCAATGCCCGTATTAGGCACGCAACCACCAACTGCAAGCGATTCTGCCGTAATTGTTGCGAGCATTCCTTTTTCTGGATAAACTTCTATCATTTTCACGTTATCGGTTAAAATGTTTCCGATAAGCGTTATTCCTTTTCTTTCCATCTTAAACCCTCATGGTTTTTCCACTTATTTCATCCACGTATTTAACGAGTGCAGAAAGTTGCTTTCCTTCTCTTATCATCCCGTAGAGTGCCGTAATAAGCGCTGTCATTCTTCCTTCGTAGTTACAATAAGTCTTTAAAGTTTGTTCTGCGCCATTTGCTAAAGCATAAGCACAAAGCTCTTTACTGCTGTCGTCACCATCAGGCGCAAAGCACATTCCTGCAGCAACACCTATTGCAAGGTATTCGCAAGGAAGATTATGCTTATCACATAAGTTTATAGCACCTATTAAGCGGTCGTTTGCGCTAAGCTTTCTCTTTGTGTCCTTGCCAACTCTAGCAACGGTATCTGCCAAAGCTTTATTTTTGAAACGATATAAAAGGTTATCTGCATGAGCAAGTAGTCCGTCAATTTCCACACCGTTTTCTTTTGAAACTGCAAGAGCTGATTGAGTTAAGGCACGATATGCAACGTATTTAATATCAAAGTCTGCGACAGATTCGTAGATATATTCGTAATCTCTTAAATATCCAAGATAAGCGCACGTTGCGTGGCTCATATTATGCATAAAGAGTTTTCTTTGAATAAACAAATTGAAAGGCGCAAAAGGATAAAGCTTTTCTAAATCGGGAATTTCGCCCTTAAAAGCCGCTTTATCGACTGGCAAAATATCGTATGGTTCAACAGCAACGCGAAGTGGATTTCCCCTTCTCTTCTCTTCTGAAAGCATAGGAACCATTCTGCCGATACTAGCCTCTACAAAGCCTATTTCCTTTTCAATTCTTTCTTTATATTCTGGAATTTGGTCTATAACCAAGCCTTTCAAGAATTCATCTGCGCCGATAAGATTTTCGCAAATAATAATATTGAACGGCTTTGCGTTTCTTTCAAAACGCTTTTTTAATCCAAGAGCAATAGGTTTTGCAATAAACTTTAGAACGTTAACACCGATAGCCGTTGCCATTATATCTGCGTTTGCAATTTCTTCTGAAACAAGTTCTACGTCCGTTCCGTCAATACCGTATGCGTTTTTTACGGCAATTTCTTTTGTTCCGTCGTTACTAACTACGTCTACCGGATACTCTTTATCTTGATTAAGTCTTCCTATAACTTCTTTGTTTATATCAACGAAACCAACTGAATAGCCAGCACAAGAAAACAATTGACCGATAAAGCCTCTACCTATATTGCCCGCGCCGTACATAACGAATTTTTTCATAAATATTTCTCCTAGAAAATAAAAATTATAGGTGTCTTATAATTTTAGCAGGGTTTCCTGCAATAACTACGTTATCACCGAAACTTTTAGTAACAACAGACCCAGAGCCAACTACAACGTTATTGCCTAGCGATACACCCGGATTGATAACAGAGTTTCCACCTATCCAACAGTTGTCGCCTATAGTTATAGGAAGTCCTAGTTCTACGCCGTTATAACGCTCTTCTGCGCGCACGGGGTGCGTAGCAGAAAAAAGTTTTACACACGGTGCAAGCATGCAATTTTTGCCTATGGTGATTTTGTTAACGTCAAGCATAACGCACCCATAGTTTGCAAAAAAGTTTTCCCCAACCGTGATGTTACACCCATAATCACAATAAAACGGAGGGGCAACGCGAACGTTATCCCCCGTTTTACCTAATATCTTTTTAATTAGTTTGTTTAGTTTTTTAACCTTTTCTGGCTTAATTTTATTATACTTACCGAAGAGTTTTCTAGACCTTAAATGAAGTTTTACTAGTTCAGGATCTTCTGGTCTATAAAGCTCACCCGCAAGCATTTTTTCTCTTTCAGTCATATTAGTTCATGTCTGGAGTCAATGGTCCAGCAAGTTCTTTTAAGAAGAATAATCTACCTGGAATGGTTGGGATGAAAGATGACGTTACCCATCTATTTGGGGTGTAACGAAGAGTCATCCAAAGGCTCATACCTTGCCATTGCATTCCACGACCGTAAACGCCGTCTGCACCACCGATTGCATAGTCAGCTTGGAACATTACACCCTGGCCAACGGTGTTAGCCCGACCAGGAACTAGTTACGTTCTTGACTTGAATGAAGTTTGCGCGTTTTCCTCAATGGTTACTGGATGAAGTTTTGCACCGATTCTATATGGTTGCTTAATCCATTCTTCGTTAGAAGTAAATTCAGAACCGAATTGTGGTTCCCAGAA
>JAZRMS010000026.1:0-1683 GCA_045647825.1 Christensenellaceae bacterium | reverse complement strand
AATCCGTTCACGGATTTATTTAGTTGCCGAATCCCTTGTAGGGACTCGGCTAACGGGTGGCTTTTATTTTTTATAACAAAACGACGTTATTTGATATAATTATCCACCTTTCGCAATATGTAATAAAAGAAAAGCAAAAATAATTGGAAAAATTTTACTTATTTCCTTGCTTTTCTATTGACAAAAAAAATTAACCGTGTATAATAAATGTTAGCACTTTAAGTGCGAGAGTGCTAACAACCATTCGGAGGTAAATATATATGACAGTAAAACCTTTATTTGACAAGGTAGTAGTTGAAAGCGTTGAAACAGAAGAAAAGACTCAAAGTGGATTTATTCTTCCATCAGCGGCGCAAGAAAAACAACAAATGGCAAAAATCGTAGCGGTTGGCCCAGGCGGAATAGTAGACGGCAAGGAAATCGTTATGCAAGTTAAAGTTGGCGACACCGTTTTATACTCTAAATACGCAGGTAGCGAATTTAAGGTTGACGGCAAGGAATTGACCATTATTCGTCAAAGCGATATTTTGGCGATTGTAGAATAAGGAGGCATTAAGATGGCTAAACAATTAAAGCATGGCGAAGAGGCTAGAAAAGCTCTTCAAAAGGGTGTAGACGTTCTTGCAGACACCGTGAAAATCACTTTAGGACCAAAGGGAAGAAACGTTGTTTTAGATAGAAAGTTTGGCGCACCACTAATTACTAATGACGGCGTTACCATTGCAAAAGAAGTTGAACTTGAAGACGCTTTTGAAAATATGGGCGCATCTATCGTAAAGGAAGTTTCTACCAAGACTAACGACGTTGCTGGTGATGGAACGACAACCGCAGTAGTTCTTGCTCAAGCAATGATTGGCGAAGGACTTAAAAACGTTGCAGCAGGCGCAAATCCTATTATTTTGAAAAAGGGTATTTCTAACGCAGTTGCAGTTGCAGTAGAAGAACTCAAAAATATCAGCAAACCCGTTAAAGATAAAAACGCTATTTGCCAAGTAGCATCTATTTCTGCTGGTGACAACACCGTTGGTCAATTGATTTCAGATGCTATGGAAAAGGTTGGTAAAGACGGCGTTATTACCATAGAAGAAAGCAAGACTATGAAAACCGAACTTTCTACCGTAGAAGGTATGCAATTTGACAGAGGATATGCTTCTGCTTATATGGTAACTAATACGGATAAAATGGAAGCAGTTTTAGAGTCGCCTGTAATTTTAATTACCGACAAGAAAATTTCTGCTATCCAAGAAATTCTTCCTATCGTTGAACCTATCGCTCAACAAGGTATGCGTCTTTTGATTATCGCAGAAGAAGTTGAAGGTGATGCTCTTGCAGCACTTGTAGTAAACAAACTAAAAGGCGTTTTCAACTGTGTTGCTGTTAAAGCCCCAGGTTTTGGCGACAGAAGAAAAGCTATGCTAGAAGATATAGCTATCTTAACCGGTGGTACGGTTATTTCTAGCGAATTAGGTTATGAATTTAAGGACGTTAGACTTGATATGCTTGGCAGAGCAGGCACGGTTAAAGTTGATAAGGACAACACGACCATTATTAACGGCGCTGGCGACCCTGCTGCTATCGAAGCAAGAAAGCAAGCTATCAAAGCTCAAATTGCAGAAACTACTTCTGACTACGATAGAGAAAAACTTCACGAACGTCTTGCAAAACTTGCAGGTGGCGTAGCAG
>JAZRMS010000025.1:0-2161 GCA_045647825.1 Christensenellaceae bacterium | reverse complement strand
CCGAACAAAAACCGTGAATTTCTTTTCCCACTTGGTTTATAAGTTCAACGCCCGTAACGTTTCTTTGAACGCTTGGGTTTGCAGGGTTTTCAAACTGTTGTGGAACGTATACGTTTTTATCTTCTTTCGCCATTTTAAGTGCAAGTTTTAAGCACTTGTCAATGCAGTCGCCGATATTCCCTTCGTCGTGAATAAGAATAACTTCTGCCCCGTAATGGCGAACTAGTTTTCTTCTCTCTTCACTAACGGAATCTGGCATTATAATTTTAACCTTATAACCCTTAACAGCGCCTACAAGAGCAAGACCTATCCCTTGGTTTCCACTAGTTGGCTCAACGATTATTGTATCTTTATTAATAATGCCTTTATTTTCTGCGTCCGTTATCATATTGAACGCCGTGCGTGTTTTAATTGACCCACCAACGTTAAGCCCTTCAAACTTAACCAAAATATCGG
Organism: Christensenellaceae bacterium; assembly: GCA_045647825.1. Lineage (GTDB taxonomy): Bacteria > Bacillota > Clostridia > Christensenellales > Borkfalkiaceae > UBA1259. The sequence continues at coordinate 1,705 of JAZRMS010000025.1, read as the reverse complement.
CAGAGCCTTTTTCAACCATTCTATTTAATTTAATTATCGGGGTGTGCCCGATTGCTTCTAAAACGTTTTTGTATATCATATTAAAAATAATACTACATTTACCCCTAAAAAAGCAAGAAAATTTCGCCTTTTAGCGAAATTTCCTTTTCTTATAATACGTTCTTTCTATTAAATTTGTGAATTATATAGTTCAAACTTTTCGTTATAATCTAAAATTTTATCTTGTTCTGGCATAATGGTAAACCCATCAAACTCAAAACGAACGAAATCCCCACCTAGATAGCCCTTTTTCGCGATAGAGAAAGCACCAAAACAGCATCTGTCCGCTTGATTTGAAATGTAAATTTCTTTTCCTAAAACGGAAGAAAGAATTTTCATCCAAATCCCACTTCTTGCCGCGCCACCTGCCACTATTATCTTGTCTTCCTTTATTCCGCTTTGTCTAAAAAGGTTGATTATTTGTTTTATTTCAAAAGCAACCCCTTCCATTGTCGCCCTTGCAATATCAAACTTATCGTGGCGATATTCTGCGTTTTTAACGGCGTATTTAAGTTGTTTACCTCTATATCCACCACCGCCAGAAATAAACGGATAAACCAAAAGGTTTTTATCAAGAGCGCGCTTTTCCACTTGTTCGTCAAGCGTCTTAAAATCCGTTCCGATAAGATTTTTGGTCCATTCCATAACCGTTCCAGAACTAACGGCAGAAGTTATAACGCCGTATCCACCTTTAGGGTGAACGCAAGGCGCAAGGTAATATTGGTTAAAAACGGGTTTAGCGGAATTTCCAAACAACACCCAAGTTGTTCCTGTTGAAATAACCAAATCGTTATTTGAAAAATAGTTAGAGCCAAGGCTTGCAGCGTATTGATCGTGTGCACCTGCAAACACTTTCACGCCAGCGGTAAGTCCCAAATCTTTTGCTACTTCTGGCAAAATTTCCCCCAAGTCTTCCCCTGTAGGCACAAGTTTTGGTAGCATGCTCTCATCAATGCCAAGAACAGATAAAATCTTTTTATCGTATTCTTTGTTAGTAACGTTAAAGTTTGCCATCATAGCGGCGCTAGTGTAGTCTATAACCAACTTTCCGGTTAACTTATAATAAACGTAGTCTGAGGTTGAAAGAATAATCTTTGTTTTAGCAAAAATATCTGGGCAATGTTTTTTTAGCCATAAAATTCTGCAAATTGCAGAGCCACGGCTAAGTCGCCACCCCGTCGTTTTATAAACTTCATCAACAGAAAGAGCTTGTTTAACTTCTTCAAACTCTTCACTAGCTCTAACGTCCATCCAAGTAAGCGCAGGACAAAGTGGAATAACTTTTCCGTTCTCGTCAATATCGGCAAGAAAAAAACTTCCGCCTTGCGCCGAAACGGAAAGCGCCTTCACTTCAAGTTCGCTATCCTTAACGGCGTCTTTTATACTTTGTTTTAGCGACAAATACCAGTCTTCTGGGTTTTGCTCGTAAGCATTTTCAAACGGTGTGAAAAGGTCATAAGCCTTATAACCCCTTCCTACCGCGTCGTTTTGCTCGTTAAAGAGCATTGTTTTTGTTCCCGTTGTACCTATAAAGCAACCTAAAAATCCTATCATTAGATTTTATTAACCACTAATTTCAAAAGTTTGCCAAAGAATTCGAGCGCTTTAATATCTGTGACGTAAACCAAGAAACTGTGGTGAATTGCGCCGTATTCTGAAAGCGTTT
>JAZRMS010000024.1:0-5328 GCA_045647825.1 Christensenellaceae bacterium | reverse complement strand
AGATGCAATCGGTGCTTGCGTTGGTAACAAGGGCGCAAGAGTAAACGCTATCGTAAGCGAACTTGGTGGAGAAAAAATCGATATTATCACGTGGAGTGAAAACCCACTTGAATACATTTCAAGAGCGCTTTCACCAGCACGCGTGTTAAAAGTAATACAAACGGGTGATGACAGCGCAATGGCAATTGTTCCAGACGATAAACTTTCACTTGCTATCGGTAGAAGTGGACAAAATGCACGCCTTGCAGTAAAACTCACCGGTTGGAAGATAGACGTTAAGAGCGAATCTAACGCAGTTAACGAACTTTCAGATGTTGAAATAAGCGACGTTGAAACCGAAGAGGAGATTTAACGATAAGTCATGGAAAAGAAGATACCTATGCGCACTTGTATTGCGTGTAGAACGGAAAAGCCCAAGAAAGAGCTTATTCGCGTGGTAAAATACGGCGAAGAAATTAGTCTTGACCTAACGGGAAAGGCTAACGGCAGAGGGGCATACGTTTGCAACGACAAAGAGTGCATAGCAAAACTTAAAAAACAAAAGTTGCTAAACCGCACCTTTTCCTGTCAAGTATCGGATGAGGTTTACGACAAGATAATGGAGGAATTCCTTGGAAAATAAAAGTAAAGCGGAAACGTTTATCGGCTTTGCGATAAGAACGGGGAAATTCCGCATAGGAACTAACGCTGTGCAAACGCTAAAAAGGGCATACCTAATGATTGTTTGTTCTTCTGCTAGTCAAAACACCAAAGATCAAGCGGAAAAGATTGCTAAAAAGTTTCATTGTCAACTAATAGAAACGGCTAGCGCAACGTTAGAACAATTAACGCACAGAGAAAATGCAAAAGTGATGGCTATAGCGGATAAAAATTTATCAGTCGCTATACTTGAAAATATGGAAAAGGATTTTATTGCGAGAATTTAGGAGAATTCAAATGGCTGAAAAGAAAGAAATGCGTACCAATAATATCAAAAGGGCAACCGAAATCGTTAAAGACAGCAAGTTTGACGAACTTATTAAACTTAATGCAAACGTTGAAAAGGACGTTAAGAGTTTAAAATCACTTTTAGATGCTAAACTAAAAGCATTCTTAACCGAAAAGAAAACGGTTGAAAGTGTAGAAGAAACTACCGCCCAACCAGAAGTTAAAGCAAAAGTGGTTGAAGTTAAGGAAGAAGTAAAAGAAGAGATTAAGGTAGAAACCAATAAAGCAAAGCCTGTTGTAGAAGAAAAGGTTGTCGAACCGGTTGTTGAAAAGGTTGAAGAAGTAAAAGAAGAAATAAAGGTTGATCCAAAGGCGGAAATAAAAGAAGAGATAAAGGTTGAGCCTAAAAAGGAATTCGTGCCAGAAAGACCTTCTTTTATCGTTCGTAGAGAAGGACCTATCGTTAAAAAGGACGATCATCGTCAAAAGGACAACAAGGGTCAAGGCGGAAAGCCACAATATAAAGAATATAAACCACAACAAGGTGAAAAGGGTGGCTTCAAAAAAGAAGCAAGACCTGATTTTAACGGGCCTAAAAAACCACAACAAAGCGCAGGAACATACGTTGCGCCACCTATTGCACCACAAGCAAACGACAATAAGCGCAATTTCAACAAGAAAAAGCAAGGCGCTGAAAAGCAATACGAAGACAAGCACGTTATCAACAAGCGCGCACTTGTTAGAAATCAAGTGGATATTGACGACTTTGATGAAAACAAGAGTGGATATAGAAAGTTCCGTCCTGTAAAGAAAGCAAAAGAAACAAGCGAAAGCCAAGTAATAAAGATTGAAAAGGCAGTTATTAACACCGAAATCATCCCATTAAAGGTGTTGAGTGAAAAAATCGGTATAACGGCGGCGGAAATCACCAAAAGACTATTTAAAGAAGGTATTATGAAGACTATTAACGACTCAATAGACTTCGATACTGCTGCTTTTATTGCAGACGATCTTGGTATAGAACTTGAATTAAAGCTTGATAAGACTGCAGAAGATGTGTTAAGCGAAGGCTTTGGAAACGAGGCAGATACCCCAGAAAGTCTTAAAAAGCGCCCACCTGTAGTTACCGTTATGGGTCACGTTGACCACGGTAAAACTTCACTTCTTGACAGAATTAGAAAGACAAACGTTACTGCTGGCGAAGCAGGTGGTATAACCCAACATATCGGTGCATATCAAGTTACCGTTAGTGGGGAAACTATTACCTTCCTTGATACCCCAGGTCACGCAGCGTTTACCGCAATGCGTGCGCGTGGTGCGCAAGCGACTGACATTGCAATCTTGGTAGTTGCTGCAGACGACGGTATTATGCCACAAACTATAGAGGCAATTAACCACGCAAAAGCAGCCGACGTTCCAATATTAGTTGCAATCAACAAGATTGATAAACCAGAAGCAAACCAAGAAAGAATTAAAACTCAATTAACCGAACACGGACTACTTCCAGAAGAATGGGGTGGAGATGCAATTATTTGCCCAGTTTCTGCAAAGACGGGCGAAGGATTTGATAATCTTTTAGAAAACATCAACCTTTTAGCAGAAATCAAGGATTTGAAAGCAAACCCAGATAGAAAAGCAAAGGGTGTTGTTATCGAAGCAAAGCTAGACCAAAGTAAAGGTCCTATCGCAACCATCCTTGTTCAAAACGGAACGCTCAAAGTTTCTGATAGCGTTATAGTTGGAACGGTTACGGGTAAAATTAGAGCAATGGTAGACGACAAGGGTAGAAGAGTTACTTCAGCAGGTCCTTCTATGCCTGTATCTATTATGGGCTTGGATGAAGTTCCTAACTCTGGCGATATTTTATACGCAGTAGAACAAGAAAAACTCACCAAACTCGTTGCAGAAGAAAGAAAGAACAAAGAAAAAGAAAATCAACTAAAAGCATCACAAAAAGTAACGTTAGACGACGTTTTCAACAAGATTGCAGAAGGCGAAATGAAGTGGCTTAACTTAATCGTAAAAGCAGACGTTCAAGGTTCTGTTGAAGCAGTTAAACAATCTATGGAAAAACTTTCTAACAGCGAAGTTAAAGTTAACGTTATCCACGCGGCAGCAGGTGCGATTAAAGAATCTGATATAATGCTTGCAGAATCTTCAAAAGCTATTATTATCGGCTTTAACGTTCGTCCAGATGCAAACGCAAAACAAATTGCAGAAAGAAGTGGCGTTGATATCAAGTTGTATAGAGTTATCTATGAAGCGATTGAAGACGTTGAAAAGGCACTTAAAGGTATGCTTGCACCTAAATTTACAGAAATTTATATGGGTAAAGCAGAGGTTAGAGAAGTGTTCAAGATTTCAGGTGTTGGTCAAGTTGCAGGTTGCTACGTAACTGAAGGAAAGATAATTAGGAGTGGAAAACTTCGTATTTATCGTGACGACGTTATGATTTGTGAAGGAAACGTTAATCAACTCAAGAGATTTAAAGACGACGTTAAGGAAGTTGCACAAGGCTTTGAATGTGGTATTTCTATTGAAAGATTTAACGACATCAAGGTTGGCGACTTTATCGAAAGCTATCAAGTAGAAGAAAATAAAGGTTAATAAATGAACAAAGTAAATAGAAACGATAGACTAAACGGCGAATTTCAAAAGGAAATTTACCAAATAATAACAAGAAGACTAAAAAATCCACTCATCACCGAAATGTTTTCGGTGTTGAGAGTGGATACAAGTCGCGATTTATCGCACGCAAAGGTGTTCATTAGCATCTATTCTACCGACGAGGGAAAGAAAAAGACTACTTTTGACGCTATTTGTGGCGACGCAAAAAAAATCCGTTTTGAGCTTGCTAAAGTTATAAGAGCACGCACCGTGCCAGAACTACATTTTTTCCTTGACGATTCAATGGAATATGCAGGCAAGATGGATAAACTTTTTAAAACCATAAATCAAGGAGAAAAACGTGATTAGTTTAAGTGAACTTGCAGTTAAACTTAAAAGCCAAAAAAAAGTTGCACTCATTTCACACGTGCGCCCCGACGGGGATACTATCGGCTCTGCACTCGCGTTAAAAAAAGCTCTTGTAAGTCTCGGCATTAGTGCGGAAGTCGTTTGTGACGATACCGTTCCGTCGAGATTTTTGTTTTTAAAAGAAGCAAGCGAAATAAAAAACGAACTTGATGGCGAATTTTCTGCCATCGTTGCAATAGACTGTGCAGACGTTACAAGACTTGGCAAGTTTGCAGAGGACTTTTTGGCGCACAAAAATACTTTCGTTATAGACCATCACGAAACAAATCCACGTTTTGCTAAATATAACTACGTTCACGATTTAGCAAGCAACGCAGAAAACGTTTTTGAAGTGATAAAGGCAATGGGCGTTCAAATTAATGATAGAATTGCAAACCTTCTTGCAATGGGAATAATGACCGATACGGGCAATTTCCGTCATAAAAACGTAACCGAAAACACCTTTCACGTTGCAGGAGAACTAGTTGGAAAGGGCGCAAACGTAAACGAAATTTATTTTTATATGTTTACAGCGCAAAGTAAAGAGCGTGCAAAACTTTTTGGAAAAGTAATGTCTAAAATTAGATATTTTTATGATAATAAGCTTGCAATTGCAACGGCAAGATTATCGGATATAGAAGAAAGTGGCGCAGAGCAAAACGAAACGGAAGGATTTATCGACTTTATAATGGGGATTAAAGGCGTTGAAATAGGCGCAACGATAATGGAAGTTTCGCCAAACAAATTCAAGGTTAGCTTGCGTGCAAAAAGTGCAGACGTAAGTGCAGTAGCATCATCTTTCGGTGGCGGCGGACACAAGCTTGCAAGTGGATGCCAAATCCCAGGCGAATATGAAGAAGTTGTTGATAGATTAAGTTTTGCTTGCAGTAGAGAATTACCCGAATAAGAAGATATGAAAGGCTTTATAAATATAATTAAACCAAAAGGAATGAGCTCTGCATACGCAGTTGGCGCAGTAAAGAAAAAGTTCAATTTACCGTGTGGACATATGGGCACTTTAGACCCTATGGCAGAGGGCGTTTTGCCTGTAGGTGTTGGACAAGCGTCAAGGCTCTTTCAATATTTGTTAGACAAACAAAAAACCTACGTTGCTAGGTTTGTTTTTGGGTATAGCACGGACACTTTAGACGTTACGGGGAAAGAAACTGAAAGAACGAATAAAGTTCCTTCTCTAGAAGAAATCAAAAAAGTAATGGCTAAATTCGTTGGCGAAATAGATCAAATTCCACCAAAATATTCTGCAAAGTGCATTGATGGGAAAAGGGGTTATCAACTAGCAAGAAAAGGCGTTGATTTTGAACTTGCACCAAAAAAGGTAACCATTTTATCGGCAGAAGTTTTAGGGCAAGTTGATGAAAATGAGTT
>JAZRMS010000023.1:0-11057 GCA_045647825.1 Christensenellaceae bacterium | reverse complement strand
CTCTTCTTCCTTTTCTTCAAAAGTTTCTATGATAGGGATTTCTTCCCTTGCAGGTTGTTCTACAATCTCTTCTTCTACCGATAAAGACGGCTCTTCTTTTATAGGCTCTTCGTTCTTTTCTTCTACGAACGAACGGAAAGTTTCGCTTTGCTCTGCCGTGCTTATTCTGCCACCGCCAAAGTCAACCACGTCTGCATATCTACTAAATCGCTCTGCATTATTTTCCGCACTATCTTCTTCAAACGAAGACGTCCCTTCGTGTTCGGTGTGAGGAATAACGTTAACGATAGGCTCTTGCCCTTCTCTAGTACCTACGTAATCAGACACGGTAGTACTACCGAAGTCAACGTTAGACGGTTCGGGTTTTTTATAGGTATCGTAAGTTTGACTCTTTATCTGTTCAACGTTGATAGCAGTAGGAGTCATAATATAGTCGATTTTATCTTTGTAATCGTCAGAATAAGACGGAGCATCCTTTTGTTCAGGCGGGGTGTAAGCAACGCCCAAACCGTTATCCGAATAGTTCATAAGCACGTCGTATGCGTTTTTGCCTTTTTCAATTTCACGCTTTGATCTAACGGCAAAATCGTTGGGGTTGTTCACGAATAGTCTTGCTTTGGTTTCCACAACGGGTGTAGCCACGCCTTGCTCTCCCCCCACCTTTTGCACGGAAGGTGCTTTTTCTTTTTTAACGAAAGATCCTCTAAATATCTCTTTGATTTTTTTCTTTTTAACGCTAGTTTCAGCACTTCCTTTATTTGCACTTGCAAAAAATTCGTTGGCTGTAAAATACAAAGAAGTAGCAAGCAAAACACCAAGCACAACGTAACTTCCAACGTTGGTTAAAAGCGACGCTATAGGATATGCCAAAACAGACGCGAAAAGCCCCGAAAAAGAAGTGGTTGCAATTCCGCCTTCACCCATAGCATAAGCAGAAGACAAATATCCGGCGTAATCAACCATTGCCCCTGACTGCGTTAAGCCGTTCATTGAAACAACTTGCGCAAGAACTGAAACAAGCAAAAAGGAAATGGTTAAAAGCGCTTTCTTTTTTAATGGCATTTTTTTCTTTTTGCCAAAAACCATAGTGACGCCAACAAAAAACAAATACGCCACAACCAAATAAGCGCAAACGCCAAAACACCCGAGCAAAAAAGAGTTAATCCATTTGCCGGGATCAGAAAACACCGTTTCGCGCGTGATTAAACACACAGCGCACAAAGTGCAAAATAAAATCAAAATAACACCGAAAGTTTCTTTAGTCCAAACCGATTGTTTATTTTCCTTTTTATTGTTTTGGTCACTAGCCGTTTGCAAAATTACACCTCAAAATTGTACTTTATAATTACTTATAATAATTATATCAAATAAAGCGACTTTTTACAATGGTTTTTTGATAACTTTTTTAACATTTTTGATTTTTTCCACGGTGCTTAAAACCACACTTGAAAGTAAGCATAAAAAAACGCTGAAATTCAATAATGAATTTCAGCGCAACTTTTAGCCAAAGGCTAAATTATAAATTCTTCTTACTTTGAATGGTACAAAAGCCTACCGCATAAACTACACTCTATAACTTCGCCGTTCTTTAATTTATTGACTTCGGACATAGCGAGTTCCATGTTGCAAGCCCCACAAACGCTATCTCTCAACGCGTATACTATTGGATAAATTTTATCCGCACGCTTTTTAAGATATTTTTCCATAAGCGCAGGGTCAACTTTCTTTTTGAGTTCGGCAAGTTCCTTTTCAACACTCTCTTTTTCTTCTTTCACAGACTCTTTTAGCGCGTTATATTTTTCAGCATTTTCCTTATATTGTGCTTGCGCTACTTTAGTGGTGTTTTTGATGTTATTATAGTCTTTCAAAATTGCATGAATTTCCTCTGCAATCTTAGAAGTCTTTGCACCCAACGCCTTAATTTTTGCAATCAATTCATCTGCCTTTTTAATTAAATAACTTGCTTCTTTATCATCTGCAACGCTATCAAGCGATTCTCTTAACACAGATTCTTGTTCTTTCAATTTTATTTGTTCATCAGTAGCCTTTTCATAAGCGCTGATAAGTTCAGCTGCACGGTCATCTAGCTTATTAACGTTTTCTTCAACACCTTCTAGGTATTTTTTTGCACTAACAGCCTTTTTTCTCTCTTCGCTCTCTGCCAAAATTTTCTCAATCTTTTTGAGTTTAGCATCTGCCGACTGATAATTTAACAATGCTTGAATCATAGTTTTAATTCTCCTTTACATAAATCTTTTATCCAAGAAATAATACGCCGTTATATCAGGCTCTATCTTGCCCTTAACGTATTCGTAAAATTTTTCAAATCCAAATTGTTCACTAACGTAGTGCGGTATAATCATAACCTTTTTACCACGTTCCACAAGTTCTTTTAGTAAATGGTGCGGAAGATCAGAAGTTACGATTAAATCGGCTTTTGTTTTGTTAGATTTAACTGCACTTTCTGCATGCGATCCACCAGAACCACAAAAACTTGCAACCTTTTCGACCTTTCCTTGGCCGTAAAGCACTATTTTATCACTACCGAAAACCGCGATAGCGCGCTCTAGCAAGGCTTTTGCGTCGCTTTCTATACCAAATTCTCTGCCGTATCCAACCCCGTCGTCAACAAAACTTAAAATGTCGTAATTATCAGCACCAAGTCCAACGGCAAGATAATGGTCTATACCAAGTTTTGCCATATCTAAATTTAAGTGCATTGAAACGACGTTCATGTTAGATTTAATCGCCAAAAGAAGTTCTGCATTTTCCCCGTCTATATCCAACCTTTTTATAGGGTTGTATATTGCCGGATGGTGTGTAATTATAGTGTCCACACCTAGTTCTATACCCTTCTTTACGCTTTCCATTGAAAGGTCAAGTGAAAACAAAACCTTTTTCACTTCTCTTTTGCTATTTACGATTATTCCACTATTGTCATAGTCGCCCTGTTCTATCGCCTTATGACTAATTTCTATGGGCGCATATTCGCAAGCAACCTTAAATAGTTTTTCTAAATCACACATATTTACTAAGCTTTTGTATTTCCAAAAGCATCCCTTTTTTAATTTCTTCGCTAACAGTTTTGCCTGTCGCGTATTGTTTATACTTTTCTATCTTGTTTTTAATTTGACTAACGAAAGCCTCTCCGCGCTCAACTAGATTAGTTCTGCCAAACTCAATCTCTTCTTCAGTTAGATTGTCTTGACCTTTTTCTAGCACGATTATATCATAGTAGACTTTAGACGCGTAAAAAACGTAGTCTTTTATAACCTTATAACCCGAATTAAGCGCTTGTATACGGACTTTATCTGCATTTTTCATAGGTTGCAAAACTAGTTTGTTTGGAAGGTTAATTGCTTTTTTTATAATAGAAACAATCTCTTCTCCCCCCATTCCTGCAATCAAAGCCAAATCACAGTCACCAACGCTATCAAACCCATCAGAAACTACGCTTTGAACCTTGCCTAAATCGATATAATCTTTTAAGAGTTCTTGTGCTTTTTCTAGACATTTTGCGCTCACGTCTGCAATAATCGCCCTTTTGCATTTGCCACTTTTAAGCATAGCCTCTGCCATATATCCGTGGTCGCAACCGATATCTGCAAACGTTTGACAGCAATCAAGATTAGAAAAAATTTCTTTAAGTCTAGCGTTCATTATTTTTCCATGTAATCTTTCAATCTCTTTGAACGGCTAGGGTGACGAAGTTTTCTTAAAGCCTTTGCCTCTATTTGACGGATACGTTCTCTCGTTACGTTAAACTCTTTGCCAACTTCTTCTAGCGTTCTTGGCTTGCCGTCATCTAAACCATAGCGCAATCTCAAAACTTTTTCTTCACGCGGGGTTAAGGTGTCTAATACACCGATTAATTGTTCTTTTAGCATAGTATAAGAAACTGCGTCGGTTGGCGCTGCACTTCTTTCATCTTCAATAAAATCTGAAAGGTGGCTATCTTCTTCTTCACCGATAGGCGTTTCAAGCGACACGGGGTCTTGTGCAATCTTTTGAATTTCGCGCACTCTTTCAACCGTTATTTGCATTTCTTCTGCAATTTCTTCTGCCAAAGGTTCTCTTCCCTTTTCTTGCAACAACTTTCTAGAAATTCTAATCAACTTGTTAATCGTTTCAACCATGTGAACGGGGATACGAATAGTTCTTGCTTGGTCTGCAATAGCACGGGTGATTGCTTGTCTAATCCACCACGTTGCATAGGTTGAGAACTTAAAGCCCTTTTGATAGTCGAACTTTTCAACTGCTTTCATAAGCCCCAAGTTGCCTTCTTGGATAAGGTCCAAAAATTGCATACCACGTCCCATATATCTTTTTGCAATAGAAACAACCAAACGCAAGTTCGCTTCTGACAAAAGGCGTTTAGCCGCCTCGTCGCCATCCATCATGCGCTTTGCAAGTTCCGTTTCTTCGTCGGGTTGAAGTAGTGGAACTTTACCGATATCTTTAAGATACATTTTAACAGGGTCATCCATGCTTATTTCTTTAAGCAACTGGTCGTATAAATCTTTGTCACGTTCATATTCGTTAATAATTTGAACGCCCTTGTCGTCAAAGATTTTATAAATTTCTTCTAACTCTGCTGGGGTTGTTGGAATTTTTTCTAGCTTGTCGAAAAGTTGAGAAGTCGTGATGCTACCACTCTTTTTAAATTCCAAAATCACGTCGTAAACTAGCGTTAACAATTCAGGGCTTAAAATTTCCCCGTTTTGTGGCGCTGATTTTTGCGCTGTAACCACTTCTTGACTGATTTCTTGGGCTACACTTTCTTCTACTGTCTTTGTTTGAGTTTTTCTGGTCTTTTTAATTTTTTCTTCCATGTTTTCCTCCTGCGCCCTTTGCGCACTTTTCTATGAGAGTTTATTTTTTTCTTTCATTAATTTTGACATTTCCGTTGCATATTCACGGCGTTTTTCGTTGTCTGTTTCTTCGTTGAACAACTTGGTTAACCTGTCTATTTCTTTATTCAGTTTGTTAAATCTCAGCGTTCTAACGCAATCGTAAAAATATGCCGCCTTGTCAAGTGTTTTATTTTCATCAGTTTCCATACCTGCAATAGTAGACAACTCTTGAGCATACTCTTCCGAAATACTTTCGTATAGATCGTTAAACCTGATCTTTTTGTTCTCTTTAGTTTGTGCTATAATATAACTTTTAATTTGGTTATGAACGGGCAAATCAAATTGTAAAGACGAAATATCCGCTTCTTGCGCATATTCTTTATTGAACAAATAAGCAGACAATATATACCTTGATGCTTGCGCCGTTTTATCCCCAACCTTTTCGTTGAATTGTGGGGCAACTGCTTGTTGCTCTTGTTTTTCACTCTGAGTTGCGTATAATTCCCTTTTCAAAGTTTCAAAATTAGTTCCTGAAACGCTTCTAACTATTTTAAGCAAATCTTCTTGCTCTGCGGGGGAAGCGCTTTCTCTTATGACCTTAATTGCACTTTGAACGTATTTTCTCTTTCCGTCAACAGAAGTAACGTCGTGTTCTTTTTTCACCAAATCTAGCTTAAAGTCTATAAGAGGCTTTGCCTCTGCAATCAAATTACGATAACCATCTGCACCAAAATTCTTTATAACGTCGTCTGGATCCATTCCTTCAGGCATTGAAATCACTTTAACTTCCAAACCCTCTTCCGAAAGAATTTCTAGTCCCCTTATAGCAGCCTTTTGACCGGCAAAGTCCCCGTCGTAACTTATATACACCTTGTCCGTATAACGTTTTAATATTCTTGCTTGATCTTTGGTTAAGGCCGTTCCCATACCGGCAACAACGTTTCTTATTCCCGCTTGAACAAGTGAAACAACGTCAAGGTGACCTTCAACCACGATAACGCTATCTAACCCCGATTCGTTTTTGAGTTTTTTAAGGTTGTTAAGATTAAAAAAGGTTTTCCCTTTAACGAAAACGGGCGTTTCCCTAGTATTTATGTATTTTTGTTCTTTTATTCCGTCAACACGCCTTCCCGCAAAAGCGATAACGTTGTTAAACTGATCGATTACGGGAATTATCAAGCGCTTGCCAAGCCAGTCAAAACACCTTCCGTCCTTTTCTCCAACCACACCAGATAATACCATTTCTTTTTGCGTATATCCTTTTTTTTCTAGATATTTTGGCAAAGAATCGTAATCTAGTGATGCGCCCATACCAAACTTTAGTATAGTTTCGCTAGAAATTCGTCTATTTGTTGCATAATCAAGGTGCGCGTCACCACGTTCGCCCTTTAAGTTAGCAACGTAATACAAAGCCGTATCCCTTAATATATCTAGCAAGCGTTGGCGTTGAGCCTTTTGCTCTTTAACCTTTTCGTCGTCATATTCAACTTCTGGCAAAGGCATTTTCGCCTTTTCTGCTAAAAGTTTAACCGCGTCACCAAAGTCAAGCGACTCTATATCCATTATAAAGCTTATAACGTCACCACTTTTGTGACAACCAAAACAATAGAAAAACTGGTTGGTGTTATTAACGCAAAAGGATGCCGTCTTTTCATGATGAAAAGGGCATTTTCCCCAAAAGTTGCCTCCGCGCTGTTCCAAACGCACGTATTTACCGACAACGTCTACTAAATCGTTTTTGTTTTTAAGTTCGTCTATGAACTTTTCGTCAAATCCTCTCATTATCTCTTCCAGTTTGCTGGTATAAATATCTCACTAAAAGTTTTAACAACGTAATGGTCGCTCATCCCTGAAATATAATCGCTAAGCACCACGTGTTTTTCTTCAAACTCTAATCTTTTTTTATAGAATTCGGGAAGTTTTTCGGGCGTTTTCATATAATACTCATAAAGTGCAGAAATCATTCTGTCTGCCTTTGCCTCTTCGTTACGGAAAGGCTCTGTCATGTAAACGCGTTCAAACAAGAACTTTCTTAATTCTGCCGTAGCCTCCGCAACGTCATCTTCCATTTTAACAAAGTTTTGCCCCTCTGATTTTCTCTTAATAGACAGTAGCATTGAGTTTATGCGCTGTCTAGAACTTTCCCCAAGCATTTTAACTGCATCTTTCGGCAAGTCTTCTATGGTTATAAACCCACCCTTTATAGCGTCGTCTATATCGTGGTTTATGTATGCAATTCTATCAGCAATACTAACGGCATAGCCTTCTAGCGTGCTTGGTTTCATATTCATTTTGTGGTTTATTATTCCATCAACCACTTCTCTTGTCAAGTTAAGTCCCTTTCCGTCGTTTTCTAAAACGTCCACAACTCTTCCAGATTGCACGTTGTGTGAAAAACCACTAGGAGAAAGTTTGTTTAATATTCTTTCCCCAGAATGACCAAACGGTGTATGCCCTAAATCGTGACCTAATGCAATCGCCTCCGTCAAATCTTCGTTTAGGCAAAGTGTTCTTGCAATAGTTCTTGCAACTTGCGAAACGTTTAGAGTGTGAGTTAATCTAGTACGATAATGGTCGTCTTCGGGCGAAAAAAACACTTGCGTTTTATTCTTTAATCGCCTAAACGCTTTGCAATGTATAATCCTATCTCTATCGCGTTGAAAAGCCGTGCGCATAGGGCACTCTTCTTCTTTCACTAGTCTACCAACCGTGTCGACAGACTTCTTTGCAAAGGGGGATAAAAACATATTTTCTATTACCCAAGTTTTTTCTTTCATTTTTTCCTCCGCACAACAGCTTTCATATACTATTACCAAACGATTCTCCAAAAATCCTTTTTTTATTTAATAATTTATTAAATAATTTTTATTTTTATTTAAATACACGAAAAACGACGCTCAAAATTTTGAGCGTCGCTTGTTTTTTATTGATTTAAAATCTTTTTTAAAAATCTTCCCGTATGACTAATCGGATTATTTGCAACTTCTTCTGGCGTTCCCGTTGCAATAATAGTTCCACCGCCGTCGCCACCTTCGGGCCCTAAATCCACAACGTAGTCTGCAAGTTTAATAACGTCTAAATTGTGTTCGATAACGATTATAGTGTTTCCACTTTCTTGCAATTTTTTAAGCACCGTGCAAAGCTTATCAACGTCGTAGCTGTGTAGTCCTGTCGTCGGCTCGTCTAAAATATACAAAGTCTTTCCCGTTGCGCGTTTAGATAGTTCGGTTGCAAGCTTAACCCTTTGCGCCTCGCCACCAGACAACGTTGTTGAACTTTGACCAAGCTTGATATATCCAAGTCCAACGTCTTTTAACGTTTTTATCTTATTATATATCGACGCTATCGGCTTAAAGAATTCGCACGCCTCATCAACAGTCATTTCCAAAACGTCGCTAATGTTTTTGCCCTTATATTTAACTTGCAACGTTTCTCTATTATATCTCTTTCCTTTACATACTTCGCAAGGAACGTACATGTCTGGCAAGAAGTGCATTTCTATCTTTATAATGCCGTCACCTTCGCAATTTTCGCACCTTCCGCCAGCAACGTTAAATGAAAATCTACCCGACTTATATCCACGTTCTTTAGCATCAAGGGTCGATGCAAACAAATCTCTAATAGCAGTAAACACCCCTGTATACGTTGCAGGATTACTTCTTGGCGTTCTTCCTATAGGCGACTGATCAATACAAATAACCTTGTCAAAATGTTCAATGCCTTCTATTTTATCGCAATCCCCTTGTCTAACTTTAGCGTCGTTAAGTTTATACGCAAGTGCAGGATACAATATTTCGTTTACAAGCGAACTTTTTCCACTACCAGAAACACCCGTCACTACGGTTATAAGCCCTGCAGGGAAACTTGCATCAACGTTTTTAAGGTTGTTTTGTCTTGCCCCATAAACGGTAAGCCATCTTCCGTCTGGCAATTTTCTCACACTTGGCACTTCTATCTTTCTTCTTCCAGATAAATAGTCGCCCGTTATAGAGCGAGGCTCTTTCACAATATCTTCAACAGTACCACAAGCGACTATTTCGCCACCATGCACCCCTGCCTTTGGACCTATGTCAACGATATAATCTGCCGTTCTCATAGTATCTTCGTCGTGCTCTACCACTATCAAAGTGTTTCCAAGGTCGCGAAGTCTTTTCAAGGTTGCAATAAGTTTTTCGTTATCTCTTTGGTGTAAACCTATGCTAGGCTCGTCCAAAATATATAGCACACCCGTTAAACCACTTCCTATCTGGGTTGCAAGCCTTATTCTCTGTGCTTCGCCTCCCGATAGCGAAGACGCGCTTCTATCAAGGGTTAGATACCCTAAACCAACGTTTATTAAGAAGTCTAACCTTGCGATTATTTCTTTAATTATAGGCTCTGAAATAAGCGTGTTCGTTTTATCAAAATCAAGTGATTCGATAAACTCTTTTAGTTTTTCCACGCCCATTTCGGTAAATTCGGAAATATTTTTGCCACCAACTTTAACGGCAAGCGCCTCTTTTTTCAGTCTTTTTCCACCACACTTTGTGCAAGGTAAAACGTTCATATAGCGCTCTATCTCGCTTTTAGTGTAATCGCTTGTCGTTTCGCGATATCTTCTTTCAAGGTTAGGAATTAACCCTTCCCAAGCCGACTCGTAACTTCCGCTAAAAGTTCTCGTATCGTATTCTATCTTGATTTTCTCCCCATTGTTTCCATATAACAACATATTATAAACGTCTTTGGGTAAATCTTTCACAGGGACGTCTAAACTAAATCCATAGTGTTTTGCTAGCCCCTTAAAATACATTTGCGTCATTTTGCCCGTGTCTAAGTTCCAACCGGAAACGGTCATTGCCCCTTCGTTTAAGGATTTTTCAGGGTGCTTAACCACAAGCTTTTCATCAACCACGTTTCTAAACCCAAGCCCCGCGCACTCTGGGCAAGCGCCAAATGGATTGTTAAAAGAAAATAGTCTGGGCTCAATTTCTTCTATACTTATACCACAATCTGGGCAAGCGTATTTTGTAGAGAACAAAAAGCTTTCCCCTTCGTGAATTTTAACCGAAACTAACCCGTCTGCAAGTTTTAGCGCCGTTTCTAAACTATCGGTCAATCTTTTTTGAATATCTTTTTTAACTACTAGTCTATCAATAACAACGCTAATATTGTGTTTAATGTTTTTATCAAGTCTTATCTCTTCATCAAGCGAATAAACTATTCCGTCCACTTCAACGCGCGCAAAGCCACTCTTTTTGTAACTTTCAAAGTTTTTAGAATACTCACCCTTTTTACCGCGCACTACGGGGGCGCAAACTAAAATTTTAGTCCCTTCTGGCATATCTAAAACCTTGTCTGCTATTTGGTCTACCGTTTGTCTTGAAATCTTTTTGCCACACACTGGGCAATGCGGAACACCCACTCTAGCAAACAACAATCTTAAATAGTCGTAAATTTCGGTAACCGTTCCAACCGTTGAACGTGGGTTGTGAGAAGTGGTTTTTTGGTCAATAGAAATTGCTGGCGAAAGCCCTTCTATAGACTCAACGTTAGGCTTTTCCATTTGCCCTAGAAACATACGCGCATAACTAGACAAACTCTCAACGTATCTGCGCTGACCTTCTGCATAAATGGTTTCAAAGGCAAGCGTACTCTTACCGCTACCTGATAGCCCTGTAAACACGACAAGTTTATCACGCGGTATGGTTAAATCAACGTTTTTTAAGTTGTTCTCTTTTGCGCCTTTTATTTTTAAGTAATCCATAATTATTTTCTCATTTTCATTTTAAGTTTTGCGATAGTATCTCTAATTTCAATACATCTTTCAAAGTCAAGATTTGCAGAGGCAATTTTCATAAGCGCCTTCAACTTTTCTATCTCGTCTGGTATATCTTGCTTTTTAACTTCTTTTGTTCTGTCTGCTTTTTTAGTTATTTCAAGAGTATTGACAACGTCTTTAACTATCGTCTTTGGCACTATGCCGTTTATTTGGTTATACTCCGTCTGTATTTTTCTTCTTCTCTCCGTTTCATCAATTGCACGTTTCATACTACCCGTATAGGTATCTGCGTACATTATAACCTTTCCTTCTGCGTTTCTAGCCGCTCTACCTATCGTTTGAACAAGAGAAGTTTCGCTTCTTAAAAACCCTTCTTTATCAGCATCTAAAATAGCAACAAGTCTAACTTCTGGAAGGTCTAACCCTTCTCTTAAAAGGTTTATTCC
>JAZRMS010000022.1:0-1804 GCA_045647825.1 Christensenellaceae bacterium | reverse complement strand
TCTTCCATAAGGTTGGCTTTAACGTGCAATCTTCCCGCCGTGTCTATAATCAAAACGTCCGTTTTTCTTGCCTTGCAAGACTCTATAGCGTCAAACACAACGGCAGATGCATCTGCACCTTCAGAGTGTTTTACTATTCTAACCTTTGCTCTATCTGCCCAAACGGAAAGTTGATCTGCTGCGGCTGCACGGAAAGTGTCCCCCGCGGCTATAACAACACTCTTTTTATCCTTTACGAATTTGTTTGCAAGTTTTCCTATGGTGGTTGTTTTTCCAACACCATTTACCCCTATAACCATAATTACGGCTGGATATTTTAGGTCTAACGGATCTGCATAATCAAGCGTTTCAAAGAGTTCTTGTCTTAAAAGATTGATAACGTATTCTTTATCTTTGCACTTTTCCTTGATTGCAGTTTCGCGAATTTCATCTACTATTTCCATAGTAGTTTTAACAGAAACGTCAGAAGAAATTAGAATGTCTTCTAACTCTTCGTAAAATTCTTCGCCTATTTTATCTTTTGCAAAAAGGTCGTTAAGTTTTTTAGCAATGCCATCTCTAGTTTTTCCAAGCACCGCTTTTAATTTTGAAAAAAGTCCCATATTCACCACTTTTAAAGTCTATATATCGCCGTAGCGCGCTATAATGCGCGCTACGGAAACTAAAACTTATTTTATTTTTTCGTTTATGCCAAGGTGTCGTCGCCCGTAATTTCAGCAACGTCTGCAAGTTTAACCGATACCATTTTTGAAACGCCTTTTTCTTGCATGGTTACACCGAATAGTGCGTCTGCAAGTTCCATGGTTGGCTTACGGTGGGTTATAACTATAAATTGAGTATCTTGGCTAAATTTCTTTAGATATCTAGCAAACCTATCAACGTTCGCTTCGTCAAGCGCTGCCTCTATTTCGTCTAGCACACAGAAAGGCATTGGGCGAAGTTTTAATATTGAGAACAATATTGCTATTGCAGTTAAGGCTTTTTCGCCACCAGATAGCAATGAAAGTTTTTGCAATTTCTTTCCCGGTGGTTCTGCAACGATTTCTACGCCTGCCTCTAACCTATCTTCAACTTCAGAGTAATCCATTTGTAGCATTGCTCTACCGCCACCAAATAGTTCCTTAAATATTCTTTGGAAATTTTCGTTGATCTTGGTGAACCCTTCGTCAAATTGAGTTAGCATTTCGCCCTTAATCTTGTCGATTGCTTCTTTAAGGTCTTTTTCAGCTTTTTCTAGGTCTTCTTTTTGAGTGGTCATCTCTTCGTAACGCTCTTTTAACGCCTTGCAATCGTCTATCGCCGTAGCATTGATAGCGCCGAGTGAACTACGTTTCTTTCTCAAGCGGTTAATTTCTGATTCGCCAAAGTTTGCATCGTAATTTTCCGCACGATTTTTAACTGCACTCTCATAAGTTTCTTGATAGTCTTCCCAAACGCTTTGTTGCAAATATTCAAGGTCTGAGTCGATTTTTGCAAGAGCAATCTCTTCTATGTGTTTCTTTTCAGAAAGTTCGGTTATTGCGTTGGTTAAATATTGTTTTTTCTCGTCGTTACGATTTAATTTTTCACGAAGTTCAGACTTATCGTTTTCAATATTTTCTATCTTTAAGCGAATTCCGTTAACGTAATCTTGTTCTGCCTTGGTCAAAGCAACTTTTTCTTGTTCACGGCGAAGTTCTTCTATAATACTTTCAGCCCCTTCGTTGCTCTTTCTTAAACTCTTGTTTGTGTTTTCCGTTTCGTTAATAACGCCTGATAGTCTTGCGTTTTCGTTGGTTAAAGCAGTTAGATTTGCCCTTAATTG
>JAZRMS010000021.1:0-1749 GCA_045647825.1 Christensenellaceae bacterium | reverse complement strand
ACTCTTTTAGATTAGAATAGTGAGTAGTAATTATTCCATAACAATTTTTATCAAGCAACTTTTTTATTATTGCAAGCGCAAGCGCACTTCCTTCGTCAGGATCAGTACCAGCGCCTATTTCGTCAATTAAAACAAGACTTTTTTTATCAACGTTATTAATGATATTGATTATATTTTTTATGTGAGAAGAAAAGGTGGAAAGGCTTTGCTCAATACTTTGTTCATCACCTATATCGCAATAAATATTATTAAAAACAGAAATTTTGCTTTCATCTTGCGCAGGAATAAAAAGACCACTCATTGCCATTGCAGATAAAAGTCCTGTCAATTTCAACGTAACTGTTTTACCACCTGTGTTTGGACCTGTTATTAATAAAAAATTATAATTTTCACCTAACTTTAACGAAACAGGCACAACCTTATCTTTGTCAATTAACGGGTGTCTTCCCCTATTAATTTCAACAATTCCCTTATCGTTTAAAATAGGTTTTGAACATTTATTAACGAACGAATATTGCGCTCTTGCATAGAACGAGTCTACTTCACTAATATTTTCTGCATTATATCTAATGCCCTGCGCCATATACGACACTTTATTAGATAACTCTGCTAAGATCTTGTGAATTTCTTCTTGTTCATCAAGAAGTGCGCGCTTTAGGTCGTTATTTAATTCCATAACGTGTTCGGGCTCTATAAATACGGTCGCGCCTGAAGAAGACTGATCGTGTATAAAACCTTTAACAAAACTTCTATATTCGCTTTTAACAGGAATTACGTATCTATCTTGACGCATTGTTACAACGCTATCTTGCAAATACTTATTCAAATTTCCACGCATATAAGAATTAAGCTCTCGCCTAATCTTTACATTAATACTGCTAATACTTTTTCTAATAGAATATAGCTTTGGTGACGCCGTGTCGCTCAACTGATCTTCTGAAATAATCTTGTCGGAAATTTCCTTTTCAAAATCTGGATTAACGTATAGTCTAGAAACTATTTCCTTAACAAGAAACAAGTTGTTATCGTTAACCGTATCAATAGAAGTTCTTAAAATTCTTGCACTTTTTAGGTTGGCAGTAACCTTTAATAATTCAGCACAGTTGAGAGTGCCACCTATTTCAACGCGCTTTAACTCATCTTCAACGTCGTCAAAATAAAATATCCCACCTAGATTATAAGTGTATAAATACTTAAAGCACTCTTCCGTTTTACTTATTAAATTTTCCGCCTCTAAAAGCGTCGTTAAAGGCGCGAAAGAACTTAAATCTTCCTTCGTCTTGTTTAATACGGCAAATTTAGAAACTTCTGCCATAATTTTATAATATTCTATTGCCTTTAACGATTTTTCTAATATCATTATCTTAATTCAGCGCCTAGTTTATCTTTCAAATTCGATAGAATTTCACTAATAGTTTTGTCAATTTCATCAACGTTTAACGTTCTTTCTTGAGAAACGAAAATCAAATTAAACGCCATGCTCTTTTTGCCAGATTGAACTTGCGCGCCTTGATAAACGTCGAACAACTTAACGCTGTCCAAAAACTCTCCGCCAACTTCTTTGATCGCATCAATTATTTGCGCGCAAGAAACGTTAACGTCAATCAAAATTGCAATATCTCTTTCAACAGAGGGGAATTTTGAAATTGGGTTAAATACTATTTTATCATTAAAATATTTCTTTAACTTTCCATAGTAAATTTCAGCACCATAAACGGGCTTATCTACGTCTAACTTTTCTAATAGTAA
>JAZRMS010000020.1:0-11508 GCA_045647825.1 Christensenellaceae bacterium | reverse complement strand
TCTTATCTACACGATAGGAACGCTAATCGTTGCTCCTGCATCACTCAACGTGGTTGCGGCAATTATAGGTTTATGCGCAATTCTTGCAATTGCTGGGTTTGTGGTGCTGTTAATTATTAAAGCCAACAAAAAATTAAAGGAAGAAAAACAATTAAAAAATTCTAAAATTCAAGGATAGATAAATGATTAATTTTATAATAGTCGCAATTATAGTTGGCATTGCAAGCGGAATAGTTTGGTACTTATGGAAGGCAAAAAAACGTGGCGAAAAGTGCGTTGGCTGTCCTTATTCAAGGCAATGCAAAGGAAATTGTGGCGGAAAAACAAAAAATAACCCAAAAAAAGGGTAAACAAAAAATGGTAACGAAAAGTTTTCGTTACCATTTTATTTTTATATAAGTTTTAAGTTGTTAGATTTTTTTGCTTTTGTTCTTTATAAAGTTTTATCCAAGTGATAGCGCGCTTGGTGCACATATACATATTATACACGTTGACGAAAAGGAAAGGAAGGTTTCCTAAATCTTCAATCGTTAATAAAATAAACATTACTAGCGAAATAAAATTGCTAATGTAATTTAGTGGCAAATCTTCTACAAAGGCAAACATAGTAAGAACGGGGACAACGAAACCTAAAATTCCGGAAAAGGAATCTAATATTGCTTGATTTCCACCGTTTAGATTTATTACGTATGTAGTGATTGCCCATACCACCAAAAAGATGGCGATAGATATAATCCTTGTAGAATTTTTTAGCCTTCTAAAAATGGTTGCGTGTCCATAAGACTTTCTTTTCCACATAAAGAAGGAAATAATAGAAATAACCCCGTTAAACGCGCTTGAAAAAGCAGTTGTATAAAGGCGTTGCATCATAAATGAAACAAAATAGAAAAAGCAGTTGCACCCACCTATAATAAAACCGATACGATTTGCACGAGAGTTAAACAGCATAACGAAAAGCGTTACGAAAATGGGTAAAACTTGTATTGCTGGTTGCTTGTAAATAACCGCAGTAATAAACGCGCCTATCCCCGTGATTAACATTGGGAGATATTCAAATAAAATTTTAAATTTTGTATCCGTTGATTTCATAATTAAATAATATCACAAAATAAACGATAAATATATTAATAAAACGGATATAATTTCAAATTGATGTCCTTTTTTTATATATTTTGCTATTTTTTTATAAAATGTGTGGCAAAAAATCATATATTATGTTACTATATAAGGGTATGGAAAAGAAAAGAAATTTGATTATAAGCGAATTTGAAAACCTGAAAATAGTTGGTGGTAGAGAGTTTTTCACTTCTAACGCTATGGAAAGAAAAAACCTTGCCGAAATAAAAGGAGAATACGTGCATAGGCACGTTTATTATGAAATTTTTATAATAGGTAACGCTCCACTTGAAATGCTCACCGAAAACGGAAATAAGACTTATTTAAACAAAGTTTTAATCGTTCCGCCAACCTTGGGGCATAATGGATTTGGCAGTTACGACGGCGTTTATACAATATCGGTTTTTAAAAACGACGATAAGGAAAACGACTGGCTTTCCAAGATAAAAAGTGACGAGATAACCGAACTTGATTTAACTGAAAACGTTAGTTTGTATTTTAACAAACTAACTGAAAGTGATTTTCAATCTTCATTAGGGAAAATTAAGTGCGAAAGTTTATTAAAACTCATTTTAACTGAAATTTTTTTTGTTCTTACAAAGGAAAATCCACAAGAAAAGCAAACGGAATACACGGAAGAAAACTTGTATTTTGGGCAGATAGATCAATACGTTAACACTCACTATATAGGTCAAAAAGGTTCGCTAAAAGAACTTGCTGATAATATGTTTTTAAGCGTTAGGCAAACTTCTAGATTAATAAAAAAACTTTATGGATGCACCTTTCCACAAATAATAAACCAAAGAAGGATGCAAGCAGCGTCAGTCCTATTAAAAAACAAAGAATATTCGATAGGCGATATAATAAACGTTTTAGAGTTTGAAACGGAAAACTATTTTTATTATATGTTCAAAAAATATTACGGCAAAAGCCCACTTCAATATAGAAAAAGCGCAATAAAAGGTTGAAATTAAAGGTGAAAAATGTCTTATAAAATATTAAAAATAGACCCTTATTTAAATGGATATGAAAACGACCTAGTTCTTCGTATGGACAACTATATAAAAAAGCGCAAAGAGTTGGTTGGGGACGGCAACTTATCCGACTTTGCAAACGGCTATCAATATTTTGGTTTTCATAAAGTGAACGGTGGATTTATTTATCGCGAATGGGCACCTTCTGCTGATGCTGTTTATTTAACCGGAGATATGGTGGGTTGGGATAAACAAAAGTTAAAATTGCAACATATAGGCAACGGCGTTTTTGAAATTTTTATTAAGGGCGAAAACTTTTTGTTTGATGGTTGCAAGGTTAAGACCATAATAGAAAAAAACGGTAACTTGCTTGAAAGAATTCCACTTTATATTAAGCGCGTGGAGCAAGATAAAAACACTTATGAGTGGAACGGGGTTATGGACTTTTCGCCCGAATACAAGTGGAAGAAAAAGGCGTTTAAGCCAAAGAAAAACCTTTATATATACGAGTGCCATATAGGTATGGCGCAAGAAAAAGAAGGGGTGGGAAGTTATAAAGAGTTTACTAAAAACGTTTTGCCAAGGATTAAAGATTTGGGGTATAACACAATCCAAATAATGGCTATTATGGAGCACCCTTACTATGCGTCGTTTGGCTATCAAGTGACTTCGTTTTTTGCGGTAAGTTCGCGATACGGCTGTGTAAACGACCTTAAGGAATTGATAGATACTGCGCACCAAATGGGTATTGCCGTGCTTTTAGACGTTGTGCATTCTCACGCATCAAGCAACGTTAAGGAAGGTATAAGCGAGTTTGACGGGACTTGCTATCAATTTTTCCACGAAGGAGAAAGGGGCAACCACCCTGCTTGGGGCACAAAACTTTTTAACTACGGAAAAAACCAAGTTATTCACTTTTTACTATCCAACTTAAAGTTTTATTTAGAAGAATACAAGTTTGATGGTTTCCGTTTTGACGGGGTGACTTCTATGTTGTATCACGACCACGGACTTGGGACTGCGTTTACAGACTATTCAAAATATTTTTCTATAAATACCGACACCGAGTCTGTAACGTATTTGCAACTTGCAAACGAATTAATTAAAGAAGTTAATAAAAACGCAATTTCTATTGCAGAAGATATGTCTGCAATGCCGGGGGCGTGCTTGCCTATTGAGGACGGGGGACTTGGGTTTGATTATAGACTTGCTATGGGCGCGCCAGACATGTGGATTAAACTGCTTAAAGACCAAAAGGACGAAGAGTGGAGCATGTGGCATATTTGGGGTGAATTAACAAGCAGACGCCCTAAAGAAAAGTATATAGGATATGCAGAATCGCACGATCAAGCGTTGGTTGGGGATAAAACCATAATGTTTAGACTTTGCGACAAAAACATGTATACTTCAATGAGCAAGTTTATTTTAGACCCCGTTATCGACAGGGGCGTGGCGCTCCATAAAATGATAAGGCTTGTAACCTTAACGCTTGCAGGGGAAGGATATCTCAATTTTATGGGCAACGAATTCGGCCATCCAGAGTGGATAGATTTTCCGAGAGAAGGAAATGGTTGGAGTCATTTTTATTGCCGTAGGCAATGGAGTTTGGTTGACGATACTAATTTAAGGTATTCTGAACTAAACGAGTTTGATAAAAAGATGATAGAGTTTTGCAAAAATAAAAGGTTGTTGTCTAAAAAGGCGAAGTTAGTTGATATAAACGAGCAAAATAAAACGCTGTCTTTTAGTAAGGGAAAAACAACTTTCGTTTTCAATTTTAATCCCGAACAATCATTTAACGACTACTTTATAACCGTTAAAGAAGAAGGGGAATACAAAGTAGTTTTTGATACCGACAACAAAGAGTTTGGCGGTTTTGATAGGATATCAAACGAATACGTTTATACGGCAAAAAAGACATTGGACGGCAAAGTAGGATTTTTTATTTACTTGCCTTCAAGAACTGCTTTAGCAGTAGAAAGAGTATAAAAAGAACGCTCACCGAAATTTTCGGTGAGCGCTTTGTTTTAGAGTAATTTATCCCGCTATTGAAATACTTTCAACGTTGGTAGTTCTAGTTCTGTTAACGAGCTTATATTTACTGCACGCAGATTCGTATAGAATAAAAATTCTGTCGTTTTTAACAACTATTTCCTCGCTCATTGCAGGTGCAGTAATATTTTTTACAAGATTTTCTTTCTTTAACACATAAACGGGGAGAGTGTTTCCGTTAACTGTCATTTGTGTTAAATAGTCGCTTGTAAACACGTCTTTATAAACGGCTATTTGAGAATCCGGAATAGAGTAAGATGAGGAAGTTATAACCTTTCCGTCGCTAGTGAACGCAAAACCTTGGATTTGGTTTGGAAGAGATAGCGCCATAGTTGGTGTTGTTGATGCTATTCCAAACTCTGCACTTTGGTCTATATCAAAGCAGAAAGCAAGTGCTTTGTTTGTCGTATTGTCATCTATTTTTAGATAGTGCGATTGGTCTGTTTCATAGTTTCCACTTCTATAAAATTCGCCCACCCAAAGCTTGCCCTCAAAAGCGGTTATAAAAGAAGAGTTGTTGTTTGGGTCAAAATTATCTATTGCGCTAACGCTTGAGCCAGATTCCCCAAGAAGAATTTCCGTTTTGTTTGCACGATATACTTTGCCACTACTTGCAACCCAAACGTTGTTGCCGAAAGACGTTATGCCACCCATGTGTCCTTTGTGCAAAGTTTCGCCAACTTTAAGGTTAACGTAGCCAAGGTCTGTTTTAGTGTCCCCTTTAACTCTGTATATTCTAGATGCAGAGTCATCAGCCATATATCCACTTATTAAATATGTGTCAGTTTCTTCATCATAATTAAAGCCTTGTGGAATAAATTTTTCGTTTAAGCCAGGGATAGAAAATTCAATTTGTTTAGTCTTATCGTATTCTGGATAGGTTGCACCGAAATAGTAAATTAAAACGGCAGATGCAAGCAATACCAAAACTACGGGAAGTATTATAAAAAGTTTTCTTCTTTTTTTCATTGTCGTTCTCCTTATAATAATCATTTTAAGTGCAACGAAAGAATTTGTCAAGAAAGAACGTTGTTTTTGTGAATAAATAATTTATTTAATTTGAAAAAAACCTTGCAAAAGATAATGTCCTTTGATATAATTTAGGTGCAGTAAAGAAAATAATATTAACTGCGAATAAAGGAGAATAAAAATGCAACCAAACGGATTACTTTGTCATGATATTTTGACTGAAAAAATGCAACCAAAACTCTCTTTCAACAAGAGAAAGAATTATAATAAATGGAAAAAAGATATTAAAGAAAAGTTTTTGGAACTTATCGGTATGGACGCGATAGAAGCAAACGCTTGCGAATTCCAAACGGAAATTGAAGAGGAAGTTCAAAAGGACGGATATCGCCAAATAAGATTTTCTTTTTTTAGCGAAGTTGGTGCAGTAGTAACTTGCTATCTATTACTTCCTGATTTAGGAAAGGAAAAATATCCACTAGTAATTACTTTACAAGGTCACTCTTCTGGTTTCCACAACTCAATTGGCGTTGTTAAATACAAAGAGGACGAGGCATATCAACCACGTGGTCAGTTTGCAGTTCAATCTGTAAAAGAAGGTTATGCAACTCTTGCTATCGAACAACGTGGTATGGGTGAACGCGCTGCAGTAAACGGCGATTTTAGAAGAGTACATTTGGGGGATAGAGGCGGTTGCTATTACGAAGCTGTAACTGGTTTCTTGCTTGGAAGAACTCTTATCGGCGAAAGATGTTGGGACGTTAGTAAGGCTATCGACGTAGTTAAAGAAACCTTCCCAGAATGCGATACTGATAAAATAGTTATCAACGGCAACTCTGGTGGCGGTACTGCATCATATTACGCTGCTTGCTATGACGAAAGAATCAAGGTTTGTATGCCTTCTAGTGCTTTCTGCCCTTACAAAGAAAGTATTTTAAGATTCTATCATTGCGCATGTAACTATATTCCACACGCTTATAAATATTTTGATATGCAAGATTTGGCTTGCCTTATCGCTCCAAGAAGACTTTGCATAATGACCGGTCAACTAGATCCATCTTTCTTGGTTTCTGGCGTTGAAAGAGGATATAAAACGGTTGAAGAAATTTACAAAAAAGAAGGTGCAGAAGATATGGCAAACCTTATCGTTACCATGAAAGGACATTGGTGGAACGTAGACGTGGTTTGGCCAGAATTAAAGAAAATCACCAAGCAATTAGGTTGGTAGAATTTTAACTCTAAATAAAAACTCTCACAAAGCGTGAGAGTTTTTTTGTTATCTTTTTTATTAATTAAATATTTTCAAACGAAATAGTTATGTCAAAGTTGTCCGTTTGGTTGGGTGACAAAACGTTCTTTTTATACTCGTCAAAACGAGTAGTTGAAGGCTCTATTCCTAAAACGTAGTCACCAGAAACAAGGTTTCGCCATTCAACTAGATAAGGGAACGCTTTTGTGTCAAACTGCATTTTGCAACCGATACCAAGTTTTTTGTTGTTCAACGTTACTTCGCCTTTATTTAGTATTTGATAATAAAGGTCTTCCGTATCGTCGTCTAACGGCGCTGTTATAACCTTATCTAAATGCAAGGTGGAATTAGTTTTTGGGTTTGCAGGAATAGTTTCTTTTTCATCAAAACTAAGTTCTATTCCATCATCCAAGAAAGGATATCCAAAGTTGGTGTGGTATAAAAGAACGTATTCTGCGTTAACAAAACCTTGGTTGGTGAGCGAATCGTGAATTTCTATTCTATCTGAATAAATTTCGTAATTTCTTACCATAAGAACGTTGTCGCCAAAGAGATAAGAGTTTACTACTTCGCCACTAACAACAATCTTTTCGTCGTCCGTTTTAACGGATAGGTTTTCGGCTTTTTTGTGGTGAAGACTTCCGTGAATAATTTTATCACTTTCGCAACCACTAACGTTGTCTATTCCGCAGGTGTATAAAAATCCACCCTCAAACTTTTGGCGGAAAGCGCCTGCGTTTGAATTAAAGCCGTTCTTTGATAAAAAGGAAATATTTTGTCCGTTATATTTAACCCACGCGATATCTAGCGCGTTATCTGCATTAAACATCACTTCCAACGGTCCGTTATTTACCAAAATCATTTTTTTGCCGTAAGCAGGGCCGTCCTTTATTTCCATTTGATAAGCAGAAATAACTTGTTTAATATTACCAAGCTTTCTTTTATCCATATTATTCACCTATAACCATAATTTGAACGGTTCTTGTTCTACCGCGTGTTTTATCCCAGTCGATAAAATAGATAAATCCAAATTCGCCAAGGTCGATTTCGCCGTCGTCGATAACAGCGGTAACGTTTCTGCCGATTATAGAAGAGATAAGGTGCGCTTCGGTATTGTGGCAACCACGAGCATCTTCGCCGTGTTCTTCTGCAAACTTTAACGCCTTTGGACCTGGGTGGAGATATAAGCCTTCTCTAGTATAAGAAGGGCAAATCTTTTCAAAAACGTCAACTAAATCTTGTTGAAGTGTTTCTCTTCCCGTCATTGACATATCAAACGCGCACTCTTGGGTAATAACAGAGCAAGTGGTGTGGTGAGAATAAACTACCACTATACCATCTTTAATACCAGAGTTTTTAACCGTTTCTTTTACGGCAGCCGTAACGTTGTGGAATGTTACTTCCTTGTGGTCAGATTCAACTTTGATTTTGTTTTTGAATATCATAATTTTTTCTCCTATTTTCCTAATTTTTTAAGGTCGTCCGCAGCTTTTCTAGTTGCTTTAATCATTTCTTCCATAGTGGCGATAGGGTCTTTTGCGTTGCAAATACCACTTGCAGCACCTGCGCCTTCAGAGCCTGCCATTATAAAATCATAAACTTGCTTGCCCGTAGTAATACCTGCTGCTTGTTCAACGAAAATGTTTTGGTCTATTGCTTTAATTGCGTCAATAGTGTTTTTAACAAATCCCATATCGCTAACTTGTCCGCCGTTTCCACCGATTAATTCAGATGGTTCTGGGTTGATAATGTCTGGTTTTAAGTGAGCGAGTGCTTGCGCCTCTGCCGTAGTGTCTGCACAAGCAAACACTATAAAGTCCATTTCTCTTGCTCTTGCAATGGTCTCTTTCATTTGTGGAAGTGACATAGGTTTTTCGCAATGGTTGATAACTACACCGTGTGCGCCTGCAGCCTTCAAACTTTCAGGAAGTACTGCCGCCATGCCTCTACCTGGGCGAAGAGTATCCATATAAGGTGCTATTATAATAAGGTTTTTGGTGTTTTCTGCAACTCTTCTAATGTCTGCATAAGGCGTTGTCATAAGCACGTCTATATCGTACTTTTCAGCCATTTTGTCTGCAGCCATAGCAAGTGCTAAAACGTCGTCACCATAAATATAGTTTTTAGTTCCTATTTCAAAAAAGGGAGTTCTAATTTTGCGCATTTTCTTTCTCCAGTAATTTTTTCTACTTTAATAATAGTTCAAGCTTTATAATTTTGTCAAGGCTTTTTTCTAAACACCAAGTCATACAACCAAAAAACACGCAAAATTACATATCAATTAAACTATTTTCCATATATTAAAGGAAAAAAGTCATTTACACGCAAGGAATATAAGTGATATAATAAAATTAATCTATAAAGATTAAGGAGAGAAAAAATGTTTGGATTTAAAGCAACTGATTACGACAAAAAAGTTTATGAAGAAGAACTCTATGACTTTTTGCCCGATAAAATTGTCGATACTCACACTCACGTTTTTTTGCCAGAACATAAAATAGAAAAGAAAGGCGGAAAAAATAAGTGGACAAACTACGTTTACGACGAGTGTAGTATTGAAGATTTAGAGCAAACCTATTTGGACTTATATCCTGGGAAAAAGACTATTCCCGTAATTTTTGGAACGCCTGGTGGCCACATTGTAGAAAGCAACGCTTATATTTCAAAAGTTGCGGCAGAAAAAAATTATCCCGCGCTCTTTATGAATAGATACGTTGATAGCGCAGAGTTTGTTGAAGAGCAAGTTATAAAGGGTGGTTTTCAAGGCTTAAAGCCATACCTTAACAGTTGCAACCCTTTGGTTAAGGGTAGCGATGCGGAAATTTTTGATTTCCTTCCTCATTCTCATCTTGAAGTTTGCGATAAACACGGTTGGAAAGTAGTTTTACATATTTCAAAAGATGATAGACTTAAAAACCCCACTAATATAAAACAACTTATTGAGATAGAACAAAAATATCCAAACGTTAAGCTAATCGTTGCTCATATAGGTAGAGCGTATAGTCCAGAAGATTTGGGGGACGCTTTAGAAGTTCTTCAAAAGAACACAAAAAATATGATGTTCGATTTCTGTGCAAACACATATTCTTATGCTATTGAAAAATGTATTGACCTTATGGGATCTAAACGCGTTCTTTTTGGAACGGATATGCCTATAAGCAAAATGAGAATGTATAGAATAAGCGAAAACGGAAACTACATAAACGTTGTTCCGCGCGGAATGTATGGCGACGTTACGGGTGATATCCACATGAGAGAAACGGATGAAAAGGACGTTACCAACTTTACTTATGAAACGTTGCGTGCGTTCAAAAAAGCGGCAACCAACTTGTCTTTAACTAAAGAAGATATAGACAACGTTATGTGGAAAAACGCTACTGATCTTTACGGAATTAAATTTTAAGGAGAAAAAAGATGAAACAAATTAAAATAGGTTTATTACCACTATATATCAAACTTTATGACGATTGTGGATCTGATAGAACGTATACCCAAGCTTTCTACAATAGAATGGCTGGCTTGTTAAAAAATCAAGGCTTTGAAGTTATAAAGAACGACTACTGCAGAATTAAAGATGAGTTTAAGGCGGCGGTAAATAAGTTTGAAAGCGAAGGGGCAGACGTTATCGTTACATTACATATGGCATATTCACCATCACTTGAAAGCATTGACGCGCTTTGCGGAACGGATCTTCCTATCGTTGTTTTAGATTCTACCGAAGCTTATGGCCTTAATTATTTGCAGTCACCAAATCCTATTAGCAACAACCACGGTATTCACGGCGTTATGGATATGTGCAACCTTTTAAAGCAAAGGGGAAAACCTTATGCTATTGCTAGTGGTCACGAATTTGATGGAAAGGTAATAAAGAAGACGGCTGATTTTATTAAAGCAGCAGTTGCCGCTAAATCTATCAAAGGTAGCAAGGTTGGTGCGTTTGGTACTTCTTTTGATGGAATGGGCGATTTCCTTATTTCTAAAGAAGAAGCAAAATACACTTTCGGTATAGAAATCGTTTCTTTTAGTGACGCAGAAATGAAAGCGTTAACTGAAAAGGTTAGCGACGAAGAAGTTGCTAAAGAAAAAGCTGAATACGAAAAGGATTTCGTTTTTGCCGTTCCTAGCGACAAGTTAGAAGTTGTTGACAAAGCTGTTAGAGCGGCGCTTGCAGTTAGAAAGGGTGTGGAAGAAAAAGGACTTGACGCTTTTTCCGTTAACTTCCTAGACGTTACTAACGACAATCTTTCTTCAATGCCTTTCGTTGAATGTTGCAAGGCAATGCAAAGGGGAATCGGCTATGCTGGCGAAGGGGACGTTTTGACCGCGTCTTTCGTTGGTGCTTTATTAAAGGGATTTAAGGACGTTTCTTTCGTTGAAATTTTCTGTCCTGACTGGAAAAACGATAAACTTTTGATTAGCCATATGGGCGAAATGAATTATAGCGTTGCAGAAGAAAAACCTGTTTTGGAATATGCACCTTTCATTTATACAAGTGCAAAACATTGCATTAAGGGGCTAGCTAAATTTAGAAAAGGGCCTGCAGTATTCGGCAACCTTTATAAAGATTGCGACGGAAAGTATAAACTACTTTTTGCTAACGTTGAAATGGTGGATGGAGAACCTGGTTTTGAACACGCTATAAGGGGTTGGTTCAAAGCAGAAAAACCGGTTGCAGAATTCTTGGAAACGCTTTCAGAATACGGCGCAATTCACCACAGTTTCTTGGTTTACGACACAGATATTAAAGCGCTCGAATTCTTTGGCAAACTTTTGAAATTAGAGGTTAATAAAATCTAATGATAGGATTTTTAGGTTGCGATATAGGTACAACGGGAACAAAAACAATGCTCTTTAACGAGCAAAACGACGCGGTAGGAAGGGGTTATAAGGCTTATGACCTTTTCACACCGTTCGAAAATGCTTACGAGCAAAACCCAGAAGACTGGTATTTGTCGCTAAAACAAAGCATAAAAGATGCCGTTAAGGATAGCGAACTTGAAGTGAAGGCTCTTTCCGTTTCGGCACAAGGTGGAAGTTTTTTCCTTGCCGATATTGACGAGAACGGAAAAGTTATTCCACTTTGTCCTGCGCTTACTTGGATGGACGTTAGAGCTAGTGAAGAGTTTGAAGAAGTTAAACAAGCTCTTTCTG
>JAZRMS010000019.1:0-6156 GCA_045647825.1 Christensenellaceae bacterium | reverse complement strand
ACCAGTACCCGTACCACCACCCATACCGGCAGCGATAAACAACAAATCCGTGCCTTTAAGCATTTCGCTAATTTGCTCTTTAGATTCTTCTGCAGCCTTTTCTCCTATTTCAGGATCACTACCTGCGCCAAGGCCTTTAGTAAGTCTTTCGCCAATTTGCAAAACTTTGTTCGCCTTTGAAATTAAAAGTGCTTGATTATCAGTATTTACTGCAATAAAATCAGCGTAATTAACCCCTGAACTTATCATACTATTAACGGCGTTACATCCACCACCGCCAACACCTACTACTTTAATTACTGCTGAATTAACTCTCAAATTTTCTTGTTCAAACATTTTTCTTCTCCTTGTTTTTACTCTATTATTTCTAATTTTGACCTAAAGCAAGGTCAAGCAACGATAATATGCTAGATTCCGTGGGCTTGTCCATCATAGGAACTTTTGGCGATTTAACTTCTACAACCATTCCAAGTCTTCCTGAAACGTGCTCTTTTGCCCCACGCAAATATGCTATTCCACCACCACTAACCGATAGTGGAACGTATTCTGGAATAGTAAACCCAGAATTTTCTAAAATATTTTCAATAGATTCGCAAAACTCATCAAGACTTCCTATTATTGCTTTTTGAACGTTTGCTAACGCGTAATATTGTCCGTTATCACACTCAATCAAGTCGTGCGTTTCAGACACTATTCTTTGACTTAAATTAACGTTTCTTTTTAGACTTTCTGCGTGTTCAAACTCAATTCCAAGACTTTCAACTAGCGATGCCGTAATGTACCCACCACCATAAGCAAAAGATTTTTGGAACAAAATTCCATCACCTAAAATAATACTTAACGTTGAGCTGATATAACCAACGTCAACTAAAACGGAAACTCTATCCCTTTCTTCAGGCTCAAACAAATAAAGAGTTTGTGCTAGCATTGAAGAAACGCACTCAACAACTGAAAAACCAACTGCTTGAAGCGCAGGTTTCACTATGTCTATAAAATAATTATCGCAAACGATAAAAGAAAGTTTTCCTTTTAATATTTCACTAACTGCGCCCGTTGGATTTGCCATACGACGGAAATCATCTAGTTCGTAATATATTGCAGAGCGATTTATTAAAGTATGTTTAGAAGACGGCATAACGAAAGCAGACTCAAACAAATTATCAACGTCTTGATCTTGAATTTTTTTCTTTTTAGAAAATGAAATTTGACTTTCTTTTACTATAACCTTGGTAAATTCTCCCGGAACACCAACGTAAATCGTATTCACCGCACTACGACTTGCTTTCCTCAAATCGTCGCCTATGGCGTAGAGTATGCGTTTCAACTTTTCTTCATCAAAAAACACACTATTGTCAAACCCGTCGTAATCGTAAGAAAAACTGCCCTTTACAATAAAAGTTTTGTTAATTCCTCTTTCGCCCAGCATAGCCGTTACTTTTGAAGAACCGATATCAATAATGGCAACTTGTTTCTTTTGCATATCTATCTCCTCATTGTCCGATAACCGTATTCCCAGACCAGGTGACTTTTATATTGCCACCCACGTCTACTACCAGCAACGAATCAAATCCTTTTTCGTAGTCGCTTATATATTGGTCATACGCGGTTAATGCCGCGTCTATTTTTTCTTCCCCTCTCTCTTCAACTTTTAGTATAGAGATTTTCACTCCCGTATGCGTAAATATATGCACGTCTGAAGGTTCGTTTGCGCCCATATTTTCCACTGACATTGATTTTATGCAGTCGGTTAGATTTGCACTCTTTGCCATATCAAACACCGTTTGCATAAGAACGGGACAATCGGTAGTCATTGTTTTTCCAAGCGTTAAATCGGTCACGTTAACGTTTAACAAATCAAGTTTTATCATCTTGGTTTTATCAATACTACTTGCGTCGTCTAGCACATCCAAAACAAATCCGTCCTCATTAGTTAGGTAAGTTTGTCCTTCGTGTTCAAAATAATACACTTCTCTTCGCTCTTTAACAGAAATTTTCAAGACGTTTGGAAATTGTTTTTCAACGCTAATAACTTCCAAATAATTAAAATCTTTAAGTGCTAAAGCAACGTCGTTTGTATTAAAAAATATTAAATTCTGTCCCAAAAACTCGTCGACAACTGCTTGAATTTGCTCCGAATCGGTATCTTTGTCTACGGCAAAATTCACTTCTGCTTTCTTTATTGAAAACATGGCAAGACATGCAATAATAGTTATCAAAATGAATGCTATTGCAATTGTCATGACGATAATGTTTTTACTTCGCATTTGTGTTTTAATTATCCTTTCGTTTTATTTCTGCACCAAGAGATAATAACTTTTTGTCAAACTCAAAATACCCTCGGTCAATGTGATTAATCCCTTCAACAATCGTTTCCCCTTCTGCAACAAGCCCAGCAAGCACTAGCGCTGCGCCACCACGAAGGTCAGAAGAAACAACTTGTGCCCCAACCAAATTTTTTACGCCGTTTACGACTGCCGTTCTTCCACTTGTAGAAATGTCTGCACCCATCTTCTTTAATTCACAAACGTGCTTAAATCTATTCTCAAAAACAGTTTCGTTGATTACTGAAACGCCGTTTGAAATTGCAGATAAAACCATGGTTTGTGGTTGCAAATCCGTTGGGAAATCTGGATATGGACCAGTAGAGAAAGAGAAGGCTTTTCTCTTCCCTTTACTTTTTATATATATTATATCATTATAAGTAGTAATTTTACAAGCGTTATCGCAAAGTTTATGCAACAAATACGAGATATTTTTTGCATTACAACCTTTTATTTCCAACTCTCCGCCCGTTATTGCAGTTGCCACCATAAAAGTTCCTGCTTCTATCCTATCACTCATAGGCGTATATTCCGTTCTGTGAAGTTCTTTGACTCCTTCAATTAGTATAATTGAAGTTCCCGCGCCGTATACTTTTGCACCCATTGAGTTTAAAAACTTCATAAGATCAACTATTTCGGGTTCTCTTGCAGCGTTTCTTATCTCAGTTTTTCCTTCTGCCAAGACGGACGCAAGCATTGCATTTTCCGTTGCCCCGACCGACGGAAAGGTTAGTTCTATCTTTGCACCTTTTATCTTTGAAGAAGTGCATAGCAAACTCTCGTCTTCAACCCTAAATTTAACCCCAAGTTGTTTTAGTGCTTTTATGTGAATATCAGTTGGTCTTTGACCTATTTCGCAACCACCGGGATTTGGTATTTCCGCCTTATTTTCACGCGAAATAAGAGCCCCCATCAACAATACGGAAGCCCTTAGCTCTTTAGCAAGCGTTTTATCCACTTTTGAAGAGGCTAAATTTTTAGAATTAACAACTAAATCGCCATCATTAAACTCACACGATACGCCAAGCTTTTTTATGATTTCAATCATACTTAACACGTCGTTTATTTTTGGACATTTTTTAATTACTACTTGCTCTTTCGTAAGTATTGACGCTGAAATTATAGGCAAGACAGAATTTTTTGCACAGCATATTTCAACACTTCCACTCAATCTTCTTCCACCCAAAACAACTAATTTCGCCATAATACTCTCCTGAATATCCAAGATATATTCATATTATGGAAAAACCAACTAAAAAGTTAACGCACTTTGTTTTGACACGTTAAACAAAACCCCCATTTCTGCCATAAAAATTATTATAGAAGTGTTCCCGCTTGACACCAAAGGCAACGGCAAACCCGTTGGTGGAATGCTTCCCGTGACTACAAGCGCATTTATAATTGTTTGTATTCCAAAAATCATTGTTATACCAACTGCAAGCATAAACCCAAAAACGTCTTTTGCTTTAGAGGCTATTTTTAACCCACGATAAATAATAAACCCAAGCAAAGCAAAGAACAAAATTAAACCTACGAACCCTATTTCTTCACCTATAACCGACAGAATAAAATCAGATTCTGCAAAGGGAAGAAAAGCGTATTTTTGTCTTGAATTAAAAAGTCCAACACCAAACCACCCACCAGATCCAAGTGCATATAGCGACTGTAAAAGTTGATAGCCTTCCCCTTTTGGATTAGACCAAGGATCTAAAAATGCAGCAAGCCTACTCAATCTATAAGGCTCTATAAGTATCAAAACAATAGCGCCTATAACTAATGGACAAAACAAGATTAGCAAGTGTTTGAACTTCATTCCACTTGCAAAAAGCATAGTTATCATAAGCATTGCTACACACATTGTGATAGACATATTTGGCTCTATAATTATAAGCAAACAAGTAGCAATTCCGTATATCAAAACAGGTAAAATACCAATCATACTTTTTGCACGTTCTGGTTTTGATGATATGTAAGTTGCAGAAAACAATATTAATGCAAATTTTGCTATTTCAGAAGGTTGCAAGGTTACCCCACCAAAACCTATCCAACGCTTTGCTCCATAGTTTTCCACACCGATACCGGGAATAAACACCAAGATTAAACTTACAAAAGAAATTATTGAAAGGGCGATAGTAAATTTTTTTAATTTGTTATAATCAAATAAACACAAACAAACCATTGCGACAATTCCAAGCACAACGCCAACTGCTTGCTTTTTTACAAAATAAAAGCTATCTCCATAATTTTTTTGTGCCGAAAATGAGCTTGCCGAATAAATAAAAAGCATTCCTAAAAGCGCAAGTAAAATTACGGCGACGATTAATAATTTATCGCCGCCTTTATTTTTTGAAATTTTGTTCAACTATAATTCCCCCACTATTTTAACAAACTCATCTCCACGTTCAGCATAACTATTGAACGCATCAAAACTTGCACAAGCCGGACTCAATAACACGTTCTCCCCTGAGTTTGACATCATTGAAGCAATTTTTACTGCAAAATCAAACTTTGAAGTTATGCTTATTTCCGATAAACCAACTTTAGATGCTTGCTCTAACATGTTATACCTAGATGCACCGGTTAAAACCACGTGTTTAACTAGGCTCATTTTAATTTTCTCAAATAAACTTGTGTAATCTTCCCCCTTTTCGCTCCCACCAAGTATAAGTATGGTTGGTTTATCCATAAAATTAATTGCGCTTATTGTTGATGCCGTGTTTGTCGCTTTTGAATCGTTATAAAAATCCACCCCGTTTTTAGTCCCGATAAATTCAAGTCTATGTTTTATCCCCTTAAAATTTGTTAAAGCGCTCTCAATTTTTTGGTTTTCAACGCCAAGAATTTTTGTAGAAGCTATGGCAAACAATGCGTCGTATACGTTATGCTCACCCTTTAACTTCAATTGCTTTTCATCCATAACGCACTCATCCATAAAATAAAGTTTTCCGTTATGTAAATACGCGCCGTCAACCTTTTCTTTTATGGACACCCATTTTATTTTGCATTTAACTTCGCTTGCAAATTCCCTGACAATCTTGTCGTCGTAATTAAGCAAACAATATTCACTTTCCTTTTGCATCTTAAATATTCTCTTTTTTAGATAAACGTAGTTCTCAAAAGTATAATGCCTTTCCAAATGATCGGGCGAAATATTCAACACACAACTTATATGCGGGCAAAATGCACTTGCTGTTTCAAGCTGAAAACTAGAAACTTCAACAACGTAAACTGCATTACTGCTATTTTCTTGTATTTTAGTCGTTAAGGGCACGCCAACATTTCCAACAAGCAAACTTTTTCTCCCACTTTCTTCAATTATCGCGTTGATTAGATTGACCGTTGTCGTTTTGCCATTAGTGCCTGTAACAGCAACCATCTTTGGCAAAAACGCATTAAAACCAAATTCTAATTCTCCTATTATTCTAATTGCTTTTTGCTTTGCTAGAACGGCAATAGGATGATTAATAGGTATTCCTGGGCTTAAAACTAAAACGTCAACCCCCTTTAGCGCTTGCTCATAATCTTCCGTTTCTACTCTTTCTGCCCCTTTCGTTATAAGTTTGTTAATAGTATCTACTATTCTTTCGGTTTGACCTTGCTCTATAAACTTGCATTTCCCACCACTATTTATTATTGCTTCCACAACTGCACAGCCACTCTTTGAAACACCAACTACAAGAAAGTTTTGATTTGATACGTCCATTTACACCTCACGAATAAGTTAATAACGAAAGCGCACCAGCAACAAAAGTGATTAGCGAATAGACATATGCTATTTTTGGCTCTGGAACACCTTTTAACTGAAAATGATGATGAAGTGGCGCCATTAAAAATA
>JAZRMS010000018.1:0-1693 GCA_045647825.1 Christensenellaceae bacterium | reverse complement strand
CATGGCTACGATCCGACTTCGGCGTTAAAGGAAAAGAAAAGGATAATAAATTTTTTACTATTGAGTTTTTTGGGGTGACACTTATCGTTTCGTCACTTCTACTTTTAGTATGCCTTCTTTTTGGTGACGGCGTATTTTTCGAACTAGGCGAAGAAATAAAATTTTCACTTTTAGGATTGTTTGGATACTTTGCATATCCGTTTTTAATATCTATTTTCGCAATAGGCTTTATGATGCTTTTAGGTAAAAAGCCTAAAAAATCTTCAACTATAACGGTTATTAGATTATCTTTTACGCTTATCGTGCTTTTGTGTTTGTTCACAACTATTACTAACCTTA
Organism: Christensenellaceae bacterium; assembly: GCA_045647825.1. GTDB lineage: Bacteria > Bacillota > Clostridia > Christensenellales > Borkfalkiaceae > UBA1259. The sequence goes on along the minus strand of JAZRMS010000018.1, from coordinate 1,354 downwards.
AAAAGCCAACTGATTTAAACGAGTATTTAACTTTTGCATATCAAAGTGGTAGGCTTGGCGTTGGTGGAGTGGTTGCTGGTGGAGCGTTGTTTTCACTTTTAACCTTCGTTTCACTCAAGTACTTAGGATACGTTTTAAGCATAATTTTGTTTTCACTAATAGAGCTTATCGATATAATCGTTAAGTTTAAAAGATTTAAAAAACGTTTAAAAAATCCACCAAAAGAGCAAGAGTCGCTTGAACAACAAGTTGCAACTCAAGGGTATAATACGCAACAACCACAAGTTCAACCGTTTGTTAATAATGCACCTTACAATAACGGTGGAGTTAATTATCAAAATAACCCTTATAATAATCCATACCAAAATCCGTACGATAACGCTCCAATAAATAACAATGGTTATCAAAACGGTTCGGGTTATTACGGTGGGTTTTCCGTACCACAACAAAATTCTCAGCAATATAGTGGTGCGATATCTAAAGAAGAAGCTATGCGTATACTATATAGCGATGCGCCAAAAACTTATTCTAACGAGTTTAATAGTGATTTTAACGAAAATAAAGTTAGATTTACCGGCGAAAATCAAAGCTATAATTTTAATAACGATAGCGATATGATTTCTTCACCTATTAAAAAAGAAGAAATCAATCCCTCTTTTACGTTTGAAGACAAATCAAATATCACTATTTTTGACGAGTATAATGACGAATACGATAACGGCGATACTTTTGACGATAACGAAATCGTTGATAGCGAAGTGGATAAATACAAACCACCAAAGCCAACCACGATAAACAGCTTTTTCAAAAATTCTTTAAAGAAACAACCTAAAGAAGAAGCTCCTATTGTTGAAGAAGTGGAAGAATTCTTTGAAGAAAGAAAAGTTGATGTTAACGAAGTTCAAGAGCCTAAAGTAGAAAGCAGTCAACCAAAAACTTCGGTGGTAGGTGATGAGTATTCTAAAATGCTCATTGAAAATATGCCTACTAATTATAAGTATAATCCACCACCACTTAGTTTGCTAAAAAGTGTAGAAAGGGTGGATAACGACTATCAATATGAAATATTTAAAGCAGAAATATCAAACACTATCCTAGAAACTCTTAATAACTTTGGGATTACGACTCAAATTGCAAGGGTATTGCGTGGACCTGCAATTTCACGTTTTGATATTGAAGTTCCAAAAAGCATTTCTATGGACGCTATTACGAAGAGATATAAAGACATAAATCTTCGTATCGCAACGAAAACCCCCGTTCGTATGGTTGCTCCCGTTCCTGGGACTTCTTACGTGGGAATAGAAGTTGCTAACCGTACGAAAGATACGGTGACATTAAAAGATTTAGTAAATTC
>JAZRMS010000017.1:0-3699 GCA_045647825.1 Christensenellaceae bacterium | reverse complement strand
TAAAGATTTCTATGTTAAAAGTGGTTAAACTGCCACAATTTGTAGAAAAAAGTGGTCAAAATTGCAAAAAAAAATTAAAAAAGGGTTGACAGTGGTCAAAAGTTGTGATAAAATATCAATATCAAAACAAGGAGAGTAGGCTTTTTTATGTCGGGCAAAAACTATTCGCATCAATTAGATGCTAAAAACAGAATGCGCATACCGGCTAAATTGCGCGAGCAATTAGGTGCGAACTATACGATAATGGTTGGTTCTGGCGGATGTCTTTACGTTTATTCAGAAGAACAAGCCGCTAAAATGAGAAAAAAACTTTCTAACATCAACCCCTTTAAAGAAAGCCAACTAAAAGCTGCGCGTTATATTCTTCATAACAGTTGGGATGCGGAAGAAGACAAGCAGGGAAGAATCTTAATTCCAGAAAGAATTAGAAAGATTGCAAAAATCGTTAAAAACGTGGTAGTTTCAAGTGGTCCTAACTGCATAGAAATTTGGGCAGAAGAAGTTTGGAACGATTACTATAAAGAAATTGAAATTGAAAGTCTTGCAGACGCTTTTGATAAGTTAGACGATGGACAAGCTTAAACATATCCCCGTAATGCTAGAAGAGTGTATGACGGCGCTAAACGTTAAAGACGGTGGAATTTACTTTGACGGAACGCTTGGCGGTGGTGGACACTCATTCGAAATCTTAAAAAGAAGCGCACCTAACGGAAAACTTGTTGCTACAGACCTTGACGTTTATGCAATAGGTAGGGCAAGTGAAAGATTAAGTGAGTTTAACGGAAGATTTACGATAGTAAACGACAATTTCAAAAATTTTAGCGAAATAAAAGAAAACTTATCTATCGACGGGTTTGACGGAATACTTTTAGACCTTGGCGTTTCAAGTTTTCAGCTAGACGATAGAGAACGTGGCTTTTCATATATGGCAAGCGACGTGGAACTAGATATGCGCATGAATAGGGACAACCCTTTGAGTGCGAAGAGAGTAGTTAACGAATACGACGAAAGAGAATTAAAAAGAATTTTGACCGAATATGGAGAAGAAAGATTTGCCTTTCAAATAGCATCTAACATTGTTAAAGAAAGAAAGGTAAAACCTATTGAAACCACAGGTCAACTTATTGAAATAATAATAAAGAGTATACCAAAAAAATTCCAGCACGACGGACACCCCGCAAAGAGAACTTTTCAGGCAATTAGAATTGAGGTTAACGGAGAGTTAGACAACTTATATCAAACGGTAATTTCAATGGCAAGAGGGCTTAAAAGTGGCGGAAGAATTGCAATACTAACTTTCCATTCGTTGGAAGATAGAATAGTAAAGCAAGCGTTTAAGGAATTAGAATGCGATTGCATTTGTGATAAAAGTGCTCCTATCTGCACTTGTGGCAAGAAAAAAGAGATAGAAATTATTACAAGACATCCTATAATAGCAAGCGAATCTGAACTTGAGATTAACGGAAGGTCAAAGAGTGCAAAATTAAGAGTTGCACAAAAAATTTAAACACAATCTATTAATGGTTTATATAAAAAAGGAGAGAGGGATTATGGTTACCGCAAGACGTTCTAACGAAACTTCAAGAACAATGTACGAACAAAGCACCGCACGTGGTGGTGTTCAAGTTTTAGAAAGACCTTTAGCATACGAAGAGTTTGCTCAAGTGTCAGTTAGCGATGCTGCTGCAGAAAGACGTAAAAATCTTAATGATTTGCTTAATTACGATAGATATTCTGCAGAAGTTAAAGAGCAAGAAACCGTTGCTGTTGAAGCGGAAGCAGTAATAGAAGAAAAGAACGTTAGTGCGGTTAACGACGAAGACTGTAAGCCCACTGCTACAACCTTGCAATTCGGCCAAGATATCGACATTATTCGTGAAGATATGAAGGCTACTAGAGAAGAAAACGAGGTTTCTATTAAACTCAACAAGAAAGGAAAAATCGTTCTTGTTATGTATGCTCTTGTAGTTACCGTTATTATGGCGCTTATCGTTATAAACACTGGTGTTTTGGCATCACTTGGCGGTATGAGAGAAAACAAAACTGCAGAACTTAATACCGTTATGGAAAAGTATTCTGCTATCCAAACTGAAATCGAAAATATTTCTAGTGACGATTACATTGCTAATAAAGCACAAGAAATGGGAATGGTTTTAGGTAATTAATTATTAAAGTCCCGAATAAACTTATACTAAAAAGATAAGGAGTTGGGGCAAATTAAACATCAATATTCAATAACGACACTACGAAAGAGGTTATTTGCAATCATAATTGCGATAACCTTTTTATTTTTGTGCGTTTTAGGTAGGCTTTTATACGTCCAAGTAATTTGGGGCGAAGAATTGCAAGAAAAAGCAATCGATCAATGGACAAGAGAAATTCCCGTAATTGCAGAACGTGGGAAAATTGTTGACACGAACGGTGTGGTTTTGGTCGATAATGATGACACCTTTACCGTTTTTGTAAGAAAAAAGGCAGTTGATAATTTGGAATATCTTGCGCGTTCTTTATCTAGCGTGCTAAACCTTGAGTATAATTCAGTATACGATAGGCTAACTAAAACAATTTCAAGTGAAATAACTATAAAAAAGCAAGTTGATAAAAAAGATATTTCAAAACTATTAGACATGAATTTGAGTGGCGTGTATTATTCTAGAGATAATTCTAGAGTGTATCCATACGGCGATTTTGCTACTTCACTTTTAGGGTTTACTTCAACTGATGGTAAAGGTCAATCTGGTCTAGAATTATACTATGATAAGTATATGTCTGGTATAAACGGCGAAATTTTGTATGAAACGGACATAGTCGGTGTGGAAATAGAAGGTGGGAAAGCAAGTTATATTCCTGCTACCGACGGGCTTAATATAAAGCTAACGATAGACTATGAAATTCAGCAATTAGTTGAATCTGCTATGCAACAAGCCTTTGAAACACACGGGGCTAAGTCTGCGCAAATGATTGTCGTTGACCCGAATAGTGGTGCGATTAGAGCAATTTGTAATAAGCCGTCGTTCAACTTAAATGAAATACCTAGAGATGATTTGCTAGCCTTAAACAAGTTGGTAAGAAACGGCTTGATTTCCGACGTGTATGAGCCGGGGTCGACATTTAAAATTTTGACAGCCGCGGCGAATATAGAAGAATACGTTAATGGAAATAAAAAAGCGTTTTCACCAAACCACGTTTATTCTTCTTCTAGATATCGATATATTGACGGTCAAAGAGTAAAATGTTGGAGTGATCATAAAAACGGAAAGCACTCTGCGTTAACTTTGCAAGGTGGATTAAATAATAGTTGTAACCCTATCTTTGTTGATATAGCAATGAGTTTGGGAAAACAAACAATGTATAAGTACGTGGATTTATTCAATTATGGCTCTGTTACAGGGGTGGATTTTAGCGGTGAGGCGCAAGGGATGGTTTTGCCGGTTTCTGCCGTGCAAAACGTGGATTTAGCAAGAATTTCTTTTGGTCAAACAATAGCTTGCACGGGCTTGCAACTAGCAATGGCAACTGCATCTGCAATAAATGGTGGAAATTATTATAATCCGTATTTTGTGGAAGAAATTTATTCGAAAGACGGGGTTCTATGTGAAAAAATATTGCCTAAAGTAAAAAATAAAACAATAAGCAAAAGGGCGTCTAGTTTGTTAAATGAAATGCTAGAACAAGTTGTTTCGCAAGGCTCTGGCAAGC
>JAZRMS010000016.1:0-3376 GCA_045647825.1 Christensenellaceae bacterium | reverse complement strand
CGCTGGTAACAACTGCTATCCCCTCGTATTCGCCAACGACAACCCCACTTTCGTTAAGGTGTGGAAGATTGTTTTCTTTTATCTCTAAGTAATCTAGAACTTCAGGGATATATTCGCCCGTGTGTATATTCATTAAAAGCGAAGAAGAATATAGTGAGCGTGAACCTTCAAATTTTCCGGTTAGTCTATAAATAATATAATCTTCTAGCAATAAAAATTTATCGGCCTTGCTGAAAATTTCAGGGCTATTTTCTTTTAGCCACTTTATCTTTGGTGCTGGATAACCGGCAGGAATTTCCGCTTGCCCCGTTAGTTCGTATATCTTTTTAACAGAGAACTTTTCTTCCATATCTTTTGCTTGCTTTTCTGCGCGATTGTCAAGCCAAATTATGGCGTTCATTAAAGGTTTTCCTTGATTATCTAAAACGATAAGCGTTTCCCCTTGAGTATCAACGGCAAGCGCATCCACCTTAAACTTTGCTCTTATATTATTAACCGCCGTTATAAACACACGGAAAAACTCTTCCGCATCAAACTCTATAAATTCTCCCTTTGTTATAAGTTTATACTGCGCCGATTCAGATGCAAGGCAGTTCCCCTCTTCATCAAACAAGCACGCTTTTAACGCTGTCGTACCAAAGTCTACACCTAATAAATTTTTACTCATATTATCACCTTTAATCAATTTTTTCACTATTTTCCATATTGTGTAATTTTCTATAATCACGGCGAACTATAACGTCGATTATAACCATTAAAACAAACGTTACGGCAACTATTCCAAACGTTACGAAATAGGATGCTTGCCAACCGTGGTTGTCAATAATCGCGCCTATTATCGTGGGCGTTACGCCTGCAGACACGGAAGCCACAGCGTTTGATATCGCGCTGTATGCCCCTGCGTTCATAACCTTGCGCATTTTAAACGCCATTACAGACAAAACTATCGCCTTAACACCGTTAGCAAATATTACGAACACCAAACTTAACCCTAGCGCCAAGAAAATGTTCAAGTTATATGCAAACGCCATTATTATAGGTATCGGCAATAGTATTAACGAAAACAACACAGCTTGTCTAATAAAATCTTTATGATGGTCGCAAGCGCGAATGGTTATCATTGGACCTACTGCAATGGTTATGGGTGCTAAAATACTAACGTATATTGATACGTCTTGTGACAAGTTATAAACGTCGACTAATAGGCTGGTTATGTAGTTCATAACGCAATAATAAACTGCAGTTATTAAAAACGCCATCACCAAATCTACAACGTAAAAAACAATGGTCTTTCTCTTTGAACGGATGCTGATTAGCGGATCGTTATCATCCATAGCGTTAACTTTTTCAGAACTAATTGCTTTAACGTACTTTTCGTCCAAATAATTGTTTATCTTTGCAAAACGCCTTGAAACGTAAACTATAACTCCAAACGTTATTAAAGACGCCATAAATATTGCGCCGATAATAAAATACGGAATTCTCCACGACTCATCACCAAGCCCGATAAACAACGCACTAGTAATGTATGCAACTATAGTTCCTGCTGCATACCCAAGCGTCATAATGGTGTTGGCTTTAGTCAAAAGTTTTATGGGCAAATATCTTGTTAGCATTAAGTTGCACCCTGCAAATATTCCTGCTTGGAATGCACCGCTTATGCCAAAATATATCCAGATTTGCTCAATCCCCGTTGACAAACCGATAAGAGCAGTTGTAACGGCTGCAAACGGCACAGTCCAGAGCAAATACTTTCGCATGCTTATTTTGTTCATCACAAAAAATAGCCCCACTTGAACTAAACCATAGGTAACGAAATAATAAGTATTTGCCATGCTTGCCGTTGCATATTCTAGCCCCCACAAATCCACTATAAATTTGGTTTGTGCAGCAAAAACACCTTTTGCAGCCATGCTTGATGAATAAAGGAAAAAGCATGCAAATATAAGCAAGTTGCCATACTTATATCTCTTTTGATCAACGTTCATAAGGTTGATTTCGTTGTGTCTATTATGCAAGTGAAAATTAAAAAAATGTGATGCCATAATTATCCTTTGTAGTCTAAAGTAATAGTTCCGTTTTCGTTGTATTTAACCACTTGTTTTGACATATTAAAAGAGCGTTTGTGTTTTAAATATTCTTCGATTGAATTAAAAGACGGCTTAAATTTAGAAATTATTTCCTTTGCTTTTTCCCCGTCGTTTTCTAATAGTTTTATTAACAAGCCAAGTTCAAACTTTGCCCCTTCAACACAGGTCAAATATGGGTCTGCGATATAAAAATCTTTTCCGTGAATAGTTCCCTTTCCACCACCAACGTATGCATGTATGCTTGGAAACAAACAAGAAACGTCGCCCATGTCGGTTGATGACGCTTTCATCTCGTTATTGCATTCGTATTCGCCTTTATTAATAGTTTCACTTAAGAGTTCTTCTGCAAGATTTACAAGGTTTTGATCTGGAATAAGCGCCTCCGACCCTGCTAAATCAGTTATTTCTACTTTAGCGCCAAAAGCCGCACTACACGACGCTATCGTGCGGTTAACCTTTTCATTTGTTTCCTTTAATGCCTTTGAGTTAGCCGCTCTAACGTAACTTTCTATAACCACTTGATCTGGAACGGCGTTTACGGCTGTTCCCCCTTTCGTTATAATCGAATGAATTCTAACGAAATCTTTTTCTCTAAACGTTTCGCGAAGTGAGTTTATTGCAAGCAAAGTTAAGTTTGCAACGTTTAGTGCGTTTATTCCTTTGTCGGGTGATGCGCCCGCATGTGATGCCTTTCCTATAATTTTGGTGGTTTTTCTAACTACTCCGTTATCGCCACCCATAAGTTTAAATTTTATGCTTTCATCTTCAGCCATCATAACGTGTATCATAAACGCTATATCAACGTCGTTAAAATATCCACGACTGATAAATTCTGGTTTTCCTGACGTGAACTCTATAACGCCCTTTTCTATAAGCGATTTTCTATACTCAACTTCTATCCCTTCTTCAGCAGGAACGACACAGAGTTTGATTTTTCCACAAAGCTTATCCAAAACTTCCTTTCTTTTAAGCACCGCCGCCAAGCCGAGCATTGCCGCGCATTGCGCGTGGTGACCGCAGTTGTGAACGCATTTAGTTTGCTTATCACAATCGGGATGTTGGTCGTTTATCAAAGAGTCAAGCTCTGCTAAAACCAACACGGTAGGACCACTTTTGCTCGTATCTAAAAGGGTGTAAAAACCCGTTATTCCTTGGGCATAAGTTAGTTCATAGCCAAGTTTTTTGAAACCTTCTGCCATATAGGCGCTGGTCTTATACTCTTTATATCCCGATTCTGGATTTTGCCACAAATATTTTTCTGCATCCAAAATCAAATCTTTATAGTC
>JAZRMS010000015.1:0-3033 GCA_045647825.1 Christensenellaceae bacterium | reverse complement strand
CTACGGGAATATCGAAAAAGCCTTGAATTTGTGCTGCGTGAAGATCCATGGTTAAAACTCTATCTGCGCCAGCACTAGTCAAAATGTCAGCAACGAGTTTTGCCGTAATAGGGTCTCTTGGGCGTGCTTTTCTGTCTTGTCTTGCATATCCAAAGTAAGGCATAACTGCCGTTACTCTACCTGCAGATGCTCTCTTACAAGCGTCAATCATTATGAGAAGTTCCATAAGATTGTCGTTTACAGGGATAGAAGTTGATTGGATAATAAACACGTCTTTACCTCTAACCGTTTGTGGAAGGGTTACGCTTATTTCTCCATCAGAGAACTTTCCTACTTCTGCATTGCTAAGTGGCAATTTAAGTTCTGCCGCAATTGCTTCTGCAAGGGGTCTGTTTGAATTTCCTGCAAGGATTTCAATTGAGTTGCCGTGTGTAATCATTTTATTTTTCTCCTAATGTAACTTTATGTACATTCAGTACTATCTCTATTTTATGACAAAATAAATTTTTAGTCAAGGCTTTTTTTACTTCTCTTTGCTTTAAAATAATTTTTTATTATTTTAGCGCACTTTTCGCCTTCAATTCCACCCTCAAAATCGGTGCAATGGTTAAGTCCGCTCTCACTTAATACGGGAAATTTAGAACTTGCACATCCACTTTTCTCTTCTTTTGCGCCAAAATACACCTTTTTTATGCGCGCGTTTACTATTGCGCCCGCACACATTGCGCAAGGCTCTATAGTAACGTACATTTCAGCCCCGTCAAGTCGCCAACTTTTTAATTTTTTGCACGCCTTGTTTATTGCCAAAATTTCCGCGTGTGAGGTGGCAATTTGCGTTTTTTCCATTTTATTGTGTGCTTTCGCTATAACCTTGCCATCTAAAACGATTACTGCACCGATAGGCACTTCGTCTTCCTTTTCTGCCTTAATAGCCTCTTTTATTGCAAGGTTCATAAACTTTAAGTCCATTTTTTCTCCGAAAGGGCAAGTATAGTTTTATTTAGCGCCCCTTTATTCTTTTTGTAAATTTTATTTTGATATTCTTTCTTTATCGGGTGCGACAAAAAATCTTCCCCTACTTCGATAGTCAAGGCTGGAATTTTTAGTTTTTGCACGCACCAGTCCTTATATCCACCGCTAGAAAAGGGTGTCTTTTTTATCTCATAACCACAACTTGTGGCATAAGTTTTAGCAAGAAACTCATCTCTTTTTAATCTTTCGCCCATTTGCCCAAAAAACCAATATACTTCTTCGCCCTTGCTATGATAACTAAAAGTCATATCCGGTTTAACTTTAAGCGTAAATTCTTTTAAGGCAATGGTTTCCGGCTCTGAAAAAGGTCTTTCGCCTATAAAATTCGCATCACCTTTAAACTTTTGGTTATACTTTCCTTTGCCCCAATCTGCATCAAAATTAACGTTTAGGTCAACTTCTCTTGCGTTCGCCTTATATAACGGCTTGCCTTTTTCCACTATTTCAACCCCGTCTGGATTAACCAGCGGAATAAAATAAACGCATCCTTTCTTGCCGTATTTTTCAAACTCTTTTATTTGTTTAATTGCAAGATAGGTGGTTATATACTCTCTTGCGTGCATTGCATATTGCGCTATCACAACGGGATAAGGCGTCTTTTGCACCTTAAAATAGTATAACGGCACACCTAAAACACTTTTTCCTAAAATTCCTTTTTCGCCCTTAAACTTATTGTAAAATTTAAGGGCGTCCTTATAAACACTCATAAAACATTATATGAGTTATTTGTGGTATGCGCTACCCCCTAAAATTGAAAAGGCACGATAAATTTGTTCTGTAAGCATAAGTCTAAACAGAGTATGCGGAAAGGTCATTTCCGAAAAAGATAAAAGCATATCCGCTTTTTTCTTAATCTTATCATCAAGCCCATAAGAGCCCCCTATAACGAAGGTTATAACCCCTGTACCACGCGATATAAGGCTGTTAATGTTTTCTGCAAAACGCTCGCTAGAAAATGTTTTCCCTTCTATCGCCATTGCAATAACGTGCCCTTTAAGGTGGGGCGCTATTCTTTCCCCTTCCTTTTCTTTTATCACGTTTATCAATGCTTGGTCAACTTTATTATAGTTTTCTTCTGCAACTTCTATTAAGTTAAACTGGCAAAATTTGGAAAGTCTTTTTACGTATTCTGCTATTCCGTCTGCAAAATATTTTTCCTTTACCTTTCCAACAGCAACTAAATTAACCTTTATCATAATTCACCTAAAATAACACGGATAGCATTAAAACAACGCAAACGCACGTTCCAAACAAACCAAAGGGCAAGAAAAACTCTTTTATCACACCTTTTTCACTTTCTTTTACGCAAGATTTTTTTATGCCATTTTTACAAAGCAATAAAAAGGAAAACAATGCAAAAACACCCATAACAATTAATAGTGGATTTGCAAGGTCTATGTTTATCTTTAGATATTGAATAGTCAAAACAGCAAAATTATTTAGAAAATGCGCTATTATGCAAGGGATAATATTGTCAAACGCCTTAAACAAAGCAAATAGCATTGCGCCATATATAAATTGATATATTAATTGTGCGAAAGAGCCGTGGTATAGCGCAAAAGTTAGCGCACTAATCAAACAAACTGTTAAAGCCTTTGCGCTAGACAAACCTTTTGCCATTAGTCCCCTAAAAAACAATTCTTCTATAATGGCGGGTAAAAACGCAAAAGTAATGGAAAACAATATAAATAATCCAAAATTATCAAGTGGAATATTTATTGCGTTGCTTTTTATTCCTATATTTTCTAACGCATTAGTAAATAAAGTGTTTACTATTCCAAAAGTAAACATCATTCCAAAGGCAAGCAAAACACTTGCAATTATAGATTTATAGTTTACCTTTTTTACCACACATAATTCTTTAATAGAAATTTTGCGATTAAAAGCGTAATAAAAAAACACAACCCCCAACGCTAACAGCGAAAAAAGTGAGCAAACTAAAACGAACAAAGTGCTACCTTGCTCTGTTACTGCAAGTAAAATCGCTTGACCTAAAAGGGT
>JAZRMS010000014.1:0-4655 GCA_045647825.1 Christensenellaceae bacterium | reverse complement strand
AAGTTCATAATACTTGTCGCTCTTTAGTCCACAATATCTAACCCATTCGATTTTGTCGCTCTTTTCCAAAAATTCTGCAACCTTTTGTCCGTTTTCGCAATGACGTTTCATTCTAACGTGCAAGCTTTCTAGTCCAAGGTTAATATAGAAAGCGTGTTGTGGTGATTGAATTGAACCAAAGTCTCTCATAAGTTGCGCAGTTGCCTTGGTTATAAACGCACCTTCCTTGCCAAACTTATCTGCATAAACTACCCCATGATAACTGTCGTCTGGTGTGGTTAAACCTGGGAATTTATCAGCGTGTGCCTTCCAATCAAACTTTCCTGCGTCGATAATTGCACCACCAACGGAAACGCCGTGTCCGTCGATATATTTTGTGGTTGAGTGAGTTACTATATCTGCACCCCACTCGATAGGTCTGCAATTAATAGGCGTTGCAAAAGTGTTGTCGATAATGAACGGAACGCCGTTTCTATGAGCAACCTTTGCAAAAAGTTCTATATCAAGAACTGAACAAGCAGGGTTTGCAATCGTTTCGCCAAATAGCGCTTTGGTGTTTGGACGGAAAGCCGCTTGAATTTCTTCTTCGGTTGAATCGGGCGAAATAAAAGTGAAATCTATGCCCATTTTTTTCATGGTAACTGCAAAAAGGTTGAAAGTTCCACCGTAAATAGCAGAGCTTGACACAACGTGGTCACCTGCGTTTGCAACGTTGAATATTGAATAGAAGTTAGCTGCTTGTCCAGAAGAAGTTAGCATTGCTGCAGAGCCACCTTCTAGTTCGCAAAGTTTTGCCGCAACTAAATCGTTGGTTGGGTTTTGAAGTCTAGTATAAAAATATCCGCTAGCCTCAAGGTCAAAGAGTTTTCCCATATCTTCGCTTGTATCGTACTTAAAGGTTGTGCTTTGATAGATAGGAATTTGTCTAGGTTCACCATTTTTTGGGGTGTATCCACCTTGGATACATACCGTTTCAATTCTTTTTTTGTTAGCCATGATTTTTTCTCCCGTTATTTAGAGTTATTTGTAATTTTTAATTTCGCGCTCTTGCTCTCTCTTTCTATCCTTTTCTGCAAGAGAACGTTTTTTGTCAAAAGTGTGTTTACCTTGGCAAAGACCAAGTTCCATTTTTATTAACGACTGCTTAAAATAGAGTTTTAGGGGAACTAAAGTTAGTCCTTTTTGCTCAACTTTTGCCGTGAGCTTTATTATTTCGTCTTTATGTAGCAAAAGTTTTCTGTCACGCCTTGAATCGCGCGTGTTAAACGCGCCAGAATTGTCGTATACAGCAATGTGCATATTTTTGATATACATTTCCCCACCGTATACTACGCAAAAACTATCCTTTAAGTTTACGCTGTTTTTCCTTATCGACTTAACTTCGCTACCTTCTAGAACTATTCCCGCCTCAATTCTGTCTAGTATAAAATATTCGTGAGACGCATATCTATTTGTCGTTATTATTTTTTCTTCCATAATTTCCCTACAAAATATTTTACTACATTTTTTGCTTATTTGCAACAGTTAGCAGAATAAATTCTGCTCTTCTTTCACCAAGATTTACTCCCACAACTTTAATTTTCACTTTTTGCCCTAGTTTATAAGTGGTTTTCCCATCGCTTAAAGTGAATTTTTTCTGGTCGTATTCGATTTTCCTTTTTAATCCTATCGTTTCAAGTTTTACTATGCCTTCAATTCCATTTTCAAGTTCAACAAAAAGCCCAAAACCCGTCACGCCACTAACAACCCCGTCAAAATCTTCTCCAACGTAATTGCTAATATACAAAATCTTGTAATAATCGTCAACGGCGCGCTCTGCCTCTATTGCGTTCCTTTCCTTTTCAGACGACTGCTTTGCAATGCCACTCACTTTGTCAGAATAAATTTCAACAACGTCTTTTCCAGACAAAAAGTCCTTTATTATTCTATGAATCATTAGATCCGGATAACGCCTTATAGGCGACGTAAAGTGACAGTAGTGGGATTTAGACAGACCAAAATGTCCAACGTCATCCGGTGAATATTTTGCCTTTTGCATAGAGCGTAGCATAACCCTATTTATGATTGTAAAGTAAGGCGTTCCTTCTGCTCCGTTTAATATTAGTTGGAAATCTTTTGAATAGATTTCATCTCTATTGTGCTTTGCATTTATGCCTAAACTTCTTAAAAAAGCATAAAAATTTTCCAACCTTTCTTCGTTAGGTTTTTCGTGTATTCTATAAATAAAGGGCTTATCAAGGTAGAACATATATTCTGCAACGGTAACGTTTGCTAAAATCATAAATTCTTCTATAATCCTATGCGCCTTATCACGTGGCGCAGAAACTACTTCTATTTCGCCGTTTTTATTAACGTATATGGCGCTTTCTTTAACGTCTAAATCAATAGAGCCTTCTTTTTCTCTTCTTGCAATCAAAATATCGCTCAATTCGTTAACCGCATTAATATCATCTACCAAATGATTGTACTTTTGTAACGCTTTTTTATCCCCGTCTATCATTTTTTGAACAATAGTATAAGTTAATCTTGCATTACTTCTTATCACAGACGGGGTTATTTTATAATCAACGACTTCGCCTTTTTTGTTTATTGTCATAACACAAGACAGAGTTAGTCTATCCACTCCTTCTCTTAAAGAGCATAGGTCGTTGCAGAGTTTTTCAGGTAGCATTGGTATTACTTGTTCGGGAAAATAAACGCTTGTAGCGCGCTCTAGCGCCACTTTATCGACTGCGCTACCTTCCTTAACGTAGTGGCTAACGTCTGCAATATGAACGCCTAAAATATATTTATCACCATTGATTTTTTGTATGGAAATTGCGTCGTCAAAATCTCTTGCATCTTCCCCGTCAATAGTGAAAGTAGTTAAATTTCTAAAATCTTCTCTACCTATTAAATCGCTTTCTTTTACTTCTTCTAAACCACTTTTAAGTTCTGCATATACGTCATTAGGAAATCGTTCTGGAAGTTTATAAGTAAACAAAATAGATTTTAGTTCTGCCTGTTTATTAAATTGTCTGCCAAGAACCTTTGTTATTATCCCCTCTGGATTTTGCTTTTTGGGATATGACAAAATCTTGCAAACGACTTTATCGCCAGATTTTGCCCTTAATCCTTTTCCGAAAGGAATAAAAATATCGCAAAAATACTTCCTATCGTCGGGCGTAACAAATCCACCACTTTTGCAAGTAAAATACGTGCCGACAAGTTCAGATATTCCCCTTTCGGTTATTTTTAGAACGCGAGCAGTTGTTCTTTCACCGCTACCATCAGTCGTTTCTGCAAGCACAAAATCGCCGTGCATTGCACCGCGCAAATCAGAATGTGGAATAAAATAGTCTTCCTTTCTGCCGTCATCTGCTATTAAGAACGCATATCCACGTTCGTTTCCTTGTAATTTTCCTTGAATTGTTTCTCTTTTTGCCATAAATTAAACAGTTTTTTAATATATTCCTAAATTCAACATTAGTGGCGTTAACGAAGTATAGTGAAGTATTTTTCCGCCAAAAATTAATATAATATTGCGAAAAGCCAAGGCGATGTAGCAATATTAGATTAATTAGCATATGCGATTTGGTGAGAAAAATACAAACTAGACAAGGCAATGCCTGAAGGCAATAGTTTACATATTGCCGAGTGGCAGTAACGAAGTATAGTGCAGTATTTTTCCGCCAAAAATTAATATAATATTGCGAAAGAACCTAATAAAAAAGGCGGTTCTTTAGCAGAACCGCCGATCTTGTGCTTTTTATTAGAGAGCTGAAATAATTGCAAAAACCAAACACAATACGCCAAAAACTATACCGCTGATTACGGTGAGTTTTTTCATTTTATGTTCGAAAGTTTTGTTCTTATTCTTTCCCAAAAAAGTCTCGGTTTGTCCGCCGAGTGCGCCAACGCCAGAAGAGTTACCTGGTTGGAACAACACTACTAAAATAATAAATATAGCGCAAATTGCCATTACGATAACGAACACGATTCTTAAAATCGGCCATACGTTCCAAAATCCACCGCTATTTGCCATAAGCATATTCATCATTTCGCTCATAATTATCTCCTTAAATGTCGTATTTAAACATTACTAGTATATTTTAACACAAAAATACGTTTTTTACAACTATTTTTTAATACTTTTTATATTGATTAGCCTATAATCAACGATTTTCCACTCATTTCAGCAGGAACTTCTACACCCATAACGTCTAAAAGGGTTGGTGCTATATCTGCTAAAATACCACCATCGCGAAGTTTTTTACCAACAAATTCTTTACCAACAACGATTAAAGGAACTTTATTTGTGGTATGCGCTGTAAATGGTGAGCCGTCTTTTTCTTCCATTTTGTCTGCGTTTCCGTGGTCTGCCGTGATAATTGCGTTGCCACCCTTTTCCAAGATTTTGTCTACAACCTTTTTAACGCATTCATCAACAGTCTTAACTGCCTTAACCGCTGCGTTAAACACGCCCGTATGCCCAACCATATCGCAGTTCGCAAAGTTCAAAATCACAACGTCGTATTCGTCGCTATCAATCTTTTCTATTACCTTTTCAGTAACTTCATAAGCGCTCATTTCTGGTTGAAGGTCATAAGTTGCAACCTTTGGTGATGCAACCAAGATACGAGACTCGTTCTCGAACTCTGTCTCACGACCACCAT
>JAZRMS010000013.1:0-2715 GCA_045647825.1 Christensenellaceae bacterium | reverse complement strand
ATTTATCTCAAGAGCAAAATACAGATAACGATTATTATGATAATATGAAGAAAAATAAGCATGCAATAAGATCGCTACACAAAATGTCGCACGGGGAAAGCTTTTTAAAAACAATTGACAGTTTTCCTGCTAACGGACTTTATATATTAGACGAACCAGAAGCAGCGCTTTCGCCAAGTGGAATAATGAAGTTAATATCAAGAATAGACCTGCTCGTTAAACAAGGTTGCCAATTTATAATTTCTACCCACTCCCCAATGCTTATAACTATGCCGAATGCAGATATATACCAATTATCTAAAGGGGCAATCGAAAAAGTGAACTATGAAGAAACAGACCATTTTATTATAACGAGAAAGTTTTTAAATAGCCCTAGCCAAATGCTAGAACACCTTTTAAAAGAGTAAAAGTTACCGTATAGGTTGATTATTGAGTGTTTTTAGTGTATAATGAGAGCATAAGGAGAGAGTTATGCACAAAATTATGTTCGTTTGCCACGGCAAATTTACATAAACCCGAGGCAAGAGTTTATATTCAAAACTTATCTAAACTAAAAAAACCTTGCTTTTATTATTTTTTTGTGGTAAAATAAAATAACAAAAAACAAGGAGGACAGAATATGGCGATTGCGTATGGAATAATTTTTGCATTATCACTTTTAATGCCACCATTATATTTTTTATTTATTCGCAAAAAGCAAAATGAGCCATGGCTGTTTATACTCTTTGTTTGCATTAGCATTGTAAATCTCGGTTATTTATTGGTAGCCCTTTCAAAGACGGTAGAATTTGCATTATGGGCGAACAAGATAACGTATTTAGGTCAAGTTTTTGTGCCTATGTGCATGTTTCTTCTTATATCAAGGCTCTGTGGCTACGTTTACAAAAGATGGCAAATTTGCTTGCTTATAGGTTTAGCAATTGTAATGTTTGCTATTATTTTTACTACGGGATATCTCGATTGGTATTACACAGACGTAGAACTTGGTAAATCTGCAGGCGCAACGTATTTAATAAAAGAATACGGCGTATTGCATCCAACAAACCTTATATACGTAGTAACTTATTTTGTTGTAATGTTACTAGTTGCGTTTGTTTCGTTGATAAGAGAAAAAGATGCATCTCAAAAGCTCGCAGGGCTTATGCTTGCAGTAGTGCTTTGTAATATAGGAATGTGGATTATAGAAAAGATTATTTCTTGGAATTTTGAACTTCTTTCTATATCTTATTTAATGAGTGAACTTGCATTTTTCTTTGTATATCTTCTACTTCAGGACTATATATTGAAAACCGAAGTTCCAGAGCAACCTTTAGAAAAAACAAGGGTAATCGTGTTAAATTCGATACCAAAAGCAGATAAGCTTGCAAGGGTTTTAGCGCTTGTTCCAGAAAATAAAAAGCTTACTACAAGACAGTTAGAAATGCTTGACGGCTTACTTGATGGCAAGAGCCAAAAAGAAATTGCGGCAGACTTACATATTTCTGAAAATACGGTTAAATGGCATATGGGCTTACTTTATACAACGCTAAACGTTTGTGGAAGAGATGAAATTTACGCACTCTTCAAATAAAAAACTTTAACCTTTATAAAAATAAAATTAAAATGGTAGCTAAAAGAGCTACCATTTTTTTATGCTCAAAAATAGGTAAAAATAAAAAACCTATACCCAACCTATACTAAAACTATACCCATAGGGTAGTGATTTTATAGTTATATCTTTGATATAATTTAGTTGCCTTAAGGTTAAAGTGAGGTAAAAACAAAAGGAGGGATGCACGTGGTAAAAAAACAAATCAAATTTGGCGAGTTTGAAGTTCCTATTCCAAAAGGCTACAAGCAAATTGTGGATAAAGACTCAACCACAGACTATCTGTTTGTAAATGCCCCTAGGGGTATTTACACGATATATTTTGACAGTTCAATGCCAATATATGGTCAAAGCATATTAGACGGCTCTTTGGAATGCAGTTCGTTAGAGCTAAAGATGCAAGATAGAAGAATTTGCTTTTTTTGTCCTACCAGAATAAACGGAAGAAAAGACGCGCTTTGGTATTTTAACTTAGAGTTTAAATCAAGCGAAGATGAGTTGCTTATCTTACCTGGGCAAGTTTTGGTAAACTCTGATGAAGTTTATCGAAAAACGGTTGGTGGCAAACTCCCTTTCGTTGAAATTTTAGAAAAAATCAAAATAAAACCATTACAAACACTTTAACACGAAAAATAAAAAGGAGATATATTTATGAAAGCATTTTTACAAAAAGTTTGGGCTTGGATAGTTAGCCATAAAGCTATTGCAATAGCAGTTGCAGCAGTTGTAGTTGTTGGGTCAACTTGCGCTATCGTTTTGCCGACAGCCCTTCACAAGCATACTTATTCTACTGAGTGGACTGCAGATGCTACAAACCACTGGCACAAAGCAACCTGTAAGCACACAGAAGAAAAGAGCGACGTTGCCGCTCATACATATGATAACGCTTGCGACGTAGATTGTAACGTTTGTGGCTATGAAAGAACGGCAGGTGCGCACGAGTATGATAACGCTTGCGACGTAAATTGTAATATTTGTGGCGACGAAAGAGTAGTAGGCGCGCACGAATATGACGATAATTGCGACGTAGATTGTAACGTTTGTGGCGACACTCGTGCAATTACACACGACCATGCAACGACGTTGACAGCAGGCGAAGAAACTCACTGGTATGAGTGTTCTGTTTG
>JAZRMS010000012.1:0-6361 GCA_045647825.1 Christensenellaceae bacterium | reverse complement strand
GTACCGCCCGGTTCTCTAGTGAGATAATATTCTATTCCGTTTGCACTTAAATATTCTTCAAGAAATTTAATTTGACGGGATTTTCCAACCCCTTCGCATCCCTCGAAAGTTATAAACTTCCCTTTCATTTTATTTTTCCTTATCTTACACAAAAATTGCTGCATTCTCTAACTATCGTAGCCATAAAAGAAACGCACTCGAACTGCAATTCAGGTTGCAACGTCTTAAAATTAAACGCCATTATAACAACGTCTTTAGCCGTGGTTTCGCCACCTATCTTAAAGTAGCGCGCAGGATCTATCGCCCCACCTTTTAAGCTTTCTACCCTGATTGCGTATCTTTGGTTAGGGCGCTCTTTTAGTTCAGTTTCATATAACGGTCTATACAAATCTTTATAATAATCCCAATGCTCGTCTTGATCTTTATAAGTGTTATAAGTTTGCTCGTATTTGGTATATCTATAAAAACATTGTTCTGGCGCGTTATCTAAAAAATAGCAAAAATCCGAAAGGTCTTTAGACAACTTTTTAATTCTTTCTATTTCTAGCTTTAACCCTTCTTGCTTTTGTTCTTCTTTTCTAAAACGATTATCCCTTCCTAAACGCTTTTCAAACCCCTGTTTAATTTTTGCCAAATCAAAGTTGTCGTCAAACGCTTGATAATCTATTTCAGCCCCAGCCAAAGCACCGTCTTTAAGCAAGGTTTTTAAATATTCTCTACCATCTAACGCAAGTTGGTCTAAAGAATAAACAGGACTTTTATCCACAAGTTCTTTGGCGCGAATTCCAACAAGGCCTTGCTCTTCATGGTTTTTCGCTTGCGTTATCATTATGTCGCCTTCGCCAGCTTCTAACCTAACGTTTAGCACTTGATAGTCTTCGCTTATTTCTTCGTAGTTGTTTTCTAGAATATCAAAACTGAAAGCGCCTTTTTCATACAAGAAATTATGAAAACTTCTTGCGTTGGTTACGTCTATACTAGCGTCGTAATAATACTTAAACTCTTGACCTATCGTAGGTTTTACTGATGCTATTCCATAGAAAATTTCCCACAACAAACAAGAGGCAACGATAAACACAACTATAACTATCCATTCGTATGAAAAATAATTATTTATCCTTTGTTTGGTTATTTTACTATCCATTTTCCCCTCTTGAATTATTTCTTAATGGGTTTCATTGTTGGGAACAATATAACGTCTCTAATAGATGCGCTATCCGTTAAAAGCATAACTAATCTATCAACGCCAAAGCCAAGTCCACCCGTTGGTGGCAAGCCGTATTCAAGTGCAGTAACGAAATCTTCGTCCACTCTAGCGTCGTTTCCACCTTTAGCGCGCTTTGCTTCCACTTGCTTAACAAATCTTTCTTTTTGGTCGATAGGATCGTTAAGTTCAGAGAACGCGTTGCCCATTTCTCTAGCATAAATAAAATATTCAAATCTTTCGGTAAACGCAGGATTTGATGGTTTTCTCTTTGCAAGTGGTGAGTTTTCTACCGGATAATCATAAATTATGGTAGGTTGCACAAGGTTTTCTTCTACAAACGCGTCAAAGAAAGCAATCAACACGTGGCCTTTGGTTGCCTCGTCACCCTCTTCAACAACAACGCCCTTTGCTTTTGCAACAGCACGCGCTTCTTCATCAGTTGCCCACTCATTGTAGTCAACGCCTGCGTATTTTTTAACAGCTTCAACCATAGTGAGTCTTTCCCACTTTTTGCCCATATCAATATCAACGCCTTGATAGGTAATCTTATCCGTTCCACAAACTTCTAGCGTGATGGTTTTATACATATCTTCAATCAAATCCATCATATCGATATAGTCGCTATACGCTTGGTACATTTCAACGGTGGTAAACTCTGGGTTGTGCGATCTATCCATACCTTCGTTTCTGAAAATCCTACCAACTTCGTATACCTTGTCAAAACCACCAACTATTAGTCTTTTTAAGTAAAGTTCGGTTTCTATTCTCAAATACATATCTATATCAAGCGCGTTATGGTGAGTTTTAAAAGGTCTTGCCGCAGCGCCGATTTCAAGTGGTTGCAATACGGGGGTATCAACTTCTAAATATCCAACGCCGTCAAGATATCTTCTAATTGCAGACATTATTTTTGAACGCGCAACGAAGGTGTTTTTTACTTCTGGGTTGGCAATAAGGTCCACTTCTCTTTGACGATATCTAGTGTCTTCATCCTTTAAGCCGTGATATTTTTCTGGCAATGGAAGAAGAGATTTAGACAAAAGTTCCACGCTGTGTGCGTGAATAGAGATTTCACCCGTTCTCGTGGTGAAAACCATTCCCGTTATACCGATTATATCACCGATATCGTATTCCTTAAACGCCAAATAATCGTCGCCCAAATCGTTGATTGAAAGATATGATTGAATTGTTCCTTTGCCATCTAAAATTACGGCAAAAGACGCTTTACCCATAATTCTTTTAGAAATAAGTCTTCCTGCAATGCCAACTTCTTTGCCTTCGTAGTTAGCATAGTCGTCCTTTATTCCTTGGCTATAAGCCGTTCTTGCATATTTAACCTTTTCAAAAGGGTTCTTTCCCGCCTCTATCAAAGCAGCAAGTTTTTCTCTTCTTACTCGTAAAATTTCGTTTAAATCTTGTTCTTCAACGACCGTGTTGTTCTTTACTTGATCCATGATTTCTTCCTTAAAATAAAATTAATATACTTTCTTGATGGTAAGGGTTACGATACCGAAAGGAACGGCAACTTTAACCGTTTCGCCTGCCTTTCTGCCCAAAAGTGCGTTTCCGATAGGTGATTCGTTACTAATTCTGCCCATTTCAACGTCTGCTTCGGTTGTTCCAACGATTTCATAAGTGAACGCTTCTTTAAGATCTTCGTCATAAAAATCTACTTTGCTTCCTAATGATACCGTGCCTTTCTTGCCTTGAGCGTCTTTAATGATAACGGCGTGTTTAAGCTTTTCTTCTATTTCAAGAATTTCGCCTTCTATCATAGCTTGTTCGTTTTTCGCAGCGTCGTATTCTGCGTTTTCAGAAAGGTCACCGAATTCTCTTGCCGTTTTAATTCTTTCGGTTATTTCTGCACGTTTGGTTAGTTTTAGAAATTCTAAACGCTTTTCTAATTCCTCTTTACCTTCTTTTGTAAGTATTACTTCTTCTGCCATTTTTGTTCCCTCCATTTTTGGGTTTTTGTTTGTGGTTACACTCCCACTTATAATTTAACTTTAGTATTATAATATATAACAAAATATTTGTCAACTTTTATAATTGCTGTTCTTTTGCTTTTTTACTAGTATTTCCCTAACATTTTTGATAAAAAAGAAAATTTTTTGAAAAATTTTAACAAAACCTATTGACAAATAGCCGTTTATCGTATAAAATTATCCGTGTAAAATGAATTTTTTCTTTATTTTTTTGAGCAAACGGCTCTAAATAATAATGTTTTCCGAATAATATATGAAAAGAGAAGAAGGTTGCGATTTCGCAACCTTCTTCGACTTTAAATCTTTCTTTTGCTTATTCTTTTTCCGCGTAGTCGTCGCAACAAGTGCATTGTTCCCCACAGCCGTGAGTTACCTTGATGCTATCAAGTTCACAGCAACACCCGTCTGCATTGTGCTTGCACATTTTAACGTCGCATTTGATTAATTGTTTATTCTTCATAATTATTCTCCTTGTTTTTATTATTGTCAATAAACGAGATTTTATTACAATCACCTTGACTTTTTTTGCTTTTAGAGTTAAAATATTATTGAACTTTAGATTTTGGAGAAATATTATGAAAGTTGTTTTACTTAAAGACGTAAAAGGCTCTGGAAAAGCAGGGGATATTATCGAAGCAAAAGACGGGTTTGCACAAAACTTTTTGATTAAAAGGGGGCTTGCAAAACCTGCAGACGCGCAAGCGTTAAACGAAAATAAAGCACAAAAGGCGGCACAAGAATTCCACAGACAAGAAACTTTGAAAGCAAACAAAGCTTTGCGCGAAAAGTTAGACGGTCAAGAAGTTACCATTCAAGTTAAAAGTGGTGCTGGCGGAAAATTCTTTGGTAGCGTTACCAACAAAGAAGTTGCCGACAAATTAAGCGAACTTGGTTTCGAAGTGGATAAAAAGAAAATAGTTTTGGCATCTAACATAAAGACTGCCGGCGTTTATCCCGTAACCATCAAAATTTCACCCGAAGAAACGGCAAAAATATCAGTTAACATCATAAATTAATGGTTTTTTTCCTTCAAATTTTCGCGTGGCAATTTATTTGCCACGCTTTTTTTTGGCGTTT
The DNA here is from genome assembly GCA_045647825.1 of Christensenellaceae bacterium. Classification (GTDB taxonomy): domain Bacteria; phylum Bacillota; class Clostridia; order Christensenellales; family Borkfalkiaceae; genus UBA1259. Next base: position 2,092 of record JAZRMS010000012.1, on the reverse strand, counting down.
TTTGGGCTTTTTGGGGTATTTTTTCCATATACACAAATCGCTATTTTCGTCAATATTTTACTTGCTTTTTAGGTAATTGCACGGTCGCTTTTATTATATTTTTGTTTTTTGGTTGACACTTTCTTTTATTTACTGTATAATGGTTAAGTATGAAAAAACAAGAAAACACGCCTATCGTGAATAAAATAGAGATAGACGAAAAAACTGCAGAACCTCATATAGTAAGAGTTTCTAAAAAACAACTTTCTATAGCAGAAAAAAGAAAGCGCGCAGATGAAAAATATGACAAGCACGACTTCGTTTCTAGAAAAGCCGACAAAAGTGTTGGCAAACAAATGGCTATGGATAGAGTGTTTGGTACGGATAAAATTACCGAAACGACAAACAAGCGCCAAAAAATACTTAAACTTGTAGTAACGCTTGTTTTCGTTGCTTTCGTTGTAGGTGTTTTGTTTGCAACTGCATACGACGACTTTTTTGGTGGCGATCCTAACCGTAAGCCCTTGTCGTGGGAAGAAGTATCAGCTCTTCTCTCTTCTTCGTGGCTATATTTGCTTTTAGCCTTATTCTCGCTATTTTGTTGCTTTTTCTTTAAGGCGATAAAACTTTCTACTATGTGCAAGTCGCTAACTGGAAATTTCCACTTTAAGACTTGTTTTGAAACGGGAATTATCGGGCACTATTACAACAACGTTACGCCTCTTGCCGTTGGTGGTCAACCTTTTGAAATTTATCACCTTTCAAAGCACGGCGTTCACGGTGGCGTTGCAACTTCGTTGCCACTAGTTACTTTCTTTTTGAACCAACTTGCGTTTGTTGTTTTAGGCGTGGTTAGTTTGTGCTTGATCGGGTTCAGCCCTTTCACTCATATATTACCGGCAACTTTCAACGTAATGGCAACTATAGGTTTGGTTTCTTGCATTTTAGTCCCTGCTATAATAATATTGTTCTCTTTGCTCCCTAGACTTGGTGCAAAAATCGTTCACTTTGTTATGACTTTCGGGGCAAAAATCAAAGTTGTTAAAGAACCTAAAAAGGCTATCTATAAGACAATGAAAACGGTGGCGCACAATTCAAAGTGCATAAAGCGCTTTGCCTCTCGCCCATTTGGATTTAACCTTTCTTTCTTGTTTAGTTTCTTTGAACAGTTATCAGCCGCATCAATAGCTTTCTTCACGCTAAAACTTTTCGGCTTTAACTACGGCGAAACTACAAGTATTTTTATGCAATGGGTTATAACTTGCCAAATCTACTTTATATTAAACGCAGCTATAGCATTTATCCCAACCCCAGGAAACTCTGGCGCGGCAGACCTTTCTTTCTTCTTGCTATTTGAATCTGGATTAGCTGTTGGTCTTGCTTTCCCTGCAATGTTAACTTGGAGATTGCTTGCTTTCTATAGCTACATTATTATAGGATTTATCTTTGCAACTCTTAAAAAGAAAGCTGACCGAAAAAGAGAAGCTTTGCAAAACTCTGCTGAATAATTCAAAACATATTTCACCCGTTACTTTTTAACGGGTGATTTTTTGTTTTAAATTTATTAAAGTGTTGACTGAACGCTACAATTATGTTAAAATTAATTACGTTAAATATTGATTTTTAAGGAGAAAATTATGTGCTGTAACGACAGATATACTTCTGCAAAAGAAGTTTATGCAAAATTCGGTATTGATACTGACGCTGTTATCGAAAAATTAAAAACTCTTCCCGTTTCACTTCATTGCTGGCAAGGGGATGACGTTAAGGGTTTTGACCAAGACGGTCCTTTAACGGGTGGTATTCAAACTACCGGTAACTACCCAGGTAAAGCAAGAAACCCAGAAGAACTTATAGCAGATATGGAAAAGGTTTTTGCCCTTTGCCCAGGAACTAAAAAACTCAACGTTCACGCGTGCTACGCTATTTTTGAAGAAGATGGTTTTGTAGATAGAGATAAATTAGAGCCACGCCACTTCAAAAAATGGGTTGACCTTGCTAAAAAATACGGCATGGGTATTGACTTTAACCCAACTTTCTTTTCTCACTCAAAGGTTAAAGATGGCTTAACTCTTTCAAGCCCTGATAAAGAAACCAGAGATTTCTGGATTGA
>JAZRMS010000011.1:0-18654 GCA_045647825.1 Christensenellaceae bacterium | reverse complement strand
CACCGTCATAGTTTTTGCACGCCCAGATATATCCACCTTCGCTTCTTATAACACGTGCAACAGCATCGTCAATAAGAGTGTAGAAATATTCAATACCTGCCTCTTCAAACTTTGCCTTATATTCTTTTTCAAAGATTTCCTGAAATTTAAGCTTGAAAGTCTGGTCATATTGCTTTGAAATGGTATCCTTTGTGGCAAACCATAAATCCTGCTTTGTGTCAAGAGCGTAGTTAAAGCATGACTTTGCAAAGCCTTCAATACTCTTGTCAACATTGTGAAGACCCTGAATAATGCCGTTTCCATCAAATTCGTGTACGGCTTTAACCGTTTTATTTCCGTTTTCGTCGGTAAATACAAGTTCGGCTTTACCTTTCCCAGCCTTACCGTCCACCGCCTTATAGATATCGCCGTAGGCGTGCCTTGCAATTACTATCGGTTTTTTCCAAGTAGGAATATACGGGGTAATTCCGTCCACTAAAATTGGCGCACGGAAAACCGTTCCGTCAAGCATTGCTCTTATCGTGCCGTTAGGACTTTTCCACATTTGCTTTAAAGAATATTCTTCAACTCTCTGTGCGTTTGGCGTGATGGTTGCACACTTTACTGCAACGCCGTATTTCTTGGTCGCAATTGCACTTTCTTCTGTTATCTTATCGTCAGTTTCATCTCTTTTCTTTAATCCCAAATCGTAATATTCCGTTTTAAGTTCTACAAACGGCTCTATCAAAATTTCTTTTATCCATTGCCACAAAACTCTGGTCATTTCGTCGCCGTCCATTTCGACTAGCGGTGTTATCATTTTGATTTTTTCCATAACGCATCTCCAAAAAATTTATCTTTGTTATTTTAACACACTATCTAGAATTTTTCAACTGTTTTGAGCCCTTACTGCCACACCCAGACAAAATATCCGTTTTATATTCTTTAACGAAGGTAGTTGACTTTGCATATTCTCTTTCGCAAAGCGCTATCATATCCGTTAAAATTTCCTTAAATCCTTTAATCGTGTTTGTAAAAAAATAATACCCCAAAGAGCCCGGAACGGTATTTATTTCGTTTACCAACACTTCACTTCCTACCACAAAATAATCTATCCTTATTATCCCCCTTGCACCCAAAGAAAGATAAATTTTTTCGGTTATCCCCTTAATTTTGTCACTCAAACTTTTATTTATTTTTGCAGGGAATTGCCTTTCACCGCCCTGATATTTATCTTCAAAAGTTAAAATTTTCGTTCTTCCTACCGGTCTTTCGCATTCAGAAACAATCACTTTACCGTCTTTATCTAAATAAGCAGCGCAGTTTATTTCAACAAAATTATCAAGGCATTTTTCTATAACGGCGCTTTCCCCAAAAGTTAAAGCATATCTCACCCCTTCCATTGCTTCTTTCCTATTTCTAGCAACGCTCACACCAACGCTAGACCCAAGTTTATTAGGCTTTATTATTACGGGATAAGAAAACTTTTCTTCCACCATTAAAACGTCTTCTTGCTTTTTTGCCAAAATGCAATCTAAACACGAAACGCCTATTCCTTTAAGAAAAATTTTAGTAAACTCTTTATCCATACAAACGGAAGATGGCAAAACGCTTGGCGAAAGAGTTGGTATATCGCACATTGAAAGTAGCCCAGACAAACACCCGTCTTCCCCCCGTTCTCCGTGCATGCAGTTTATGGCAACTGAAATATTATGTAATTTTTTTATTCCTTTCCCCTTTATTGCAAAAATTTCGTTTTTGCCACCTAAAATAGCAACTCTAGTTAGTTTTTTAAAATCCAAATTTTTATATTCGTCTAAATCGAAAAGTTCTTTGCCCGTATACCAAATCCCGTCGTTATGAACGTAAACGGGAAATGGAATAAATTTTTGTTTATCAATGGAATTTAAGGTCAACGTTCCCGTAATTAAAGACACGTCGTGCTCAACGGACACACCACCAAAAAATACTGCAACGACTTTCATAATAAAAAAACACCTCCACAATTTTTTTTGCTTTGGTGTTTCGTTAGTTTGTTTATATAACTCTAATATTAACTATAATTGTCAGGAAGATCGTTTTCGAACATAACGACGTCCCCTTCTTTAATAATTTCGTTCAAAAGCACGTTGCCCTTGTTGAGCGTTCTTGCAAACTTGATATTTTCTCTATTCATTCCCGCCTCTATCAAGCCGTTAGCAATGGTTTCGGCGTTGTGATGTCCGACTATAATAACTATATCTGCGTGTTTTGCAAGCAGTTTTCCAAACTCAAAGTTAATAACGTTTTCATACTTGCCTAGTTCAACAAGACCAGGGGTTAAAACTATTTTTCTGCCCTTAAAAGTATCAAGCACTTCCATTGCAGAACTTATTCCGTCCTCATTGCTATTATAACTATCGTCGATAATAACGATATTTTTGTTGTTAGGAAGAAGTTGCAATCTATGCCCTACCGACTGAATTCTGCCTACGCCAAGAGCAATCTCTTCTACAGAAAGACCGATTTTATAAGCAACTGCGGCAGCAAGGCAAATGTTTCTAACACTATGCTTTCCTAAAAGCACGGTAGAACAACTTACAGGTTTTTCGCCCTTGATAACCAAATTAAAGGTCGTTCCTCTGCTGTCGGTGACAATATCCGTTGCCGTTACAAGATTATCTTTGTCAAAAACACCTGCAAGGTATTTTTCATTGTCGTATCTAAAAAAAAGTTCAACCGAATTTTCGTTATCAGATGCAAAAAAGCCTATCTTTGAGCCAGATAAATTTTCAAATAATTCGTACTTTGTGTTGAGAATATTTTCTTCGCTCTTAAACGTTTCTAAATGTTGTTTATTGACCCCTGTTAAAACCCCGTATTCGGGCTTAACCATTTTTGCAATGGCAGAAATGTCCCCTTTTGCTCTAGCCCCCATTTCGGCAATAAACACGTCGTGAGTGCTGTCCAAATTTTTAACGGTTAATGCAATGCCCAAAGTGGTGTTATAAGAGTGTGGTGTTGCCAAAACCCTATATTTTTGAGATAAAATGGTCCTTAAAATTTCTTTAACGGAAGTCTTTGCAAAACTTCCCGTTATACCTATTTTTATAACGTTAGAATTTTTAAGTTTTTGCTCTGCAATGCGAACGTAGTGTCTTCTAGAAACTTCTTCATAAGGTTCATTTAAGCAATACGCAACAAAGAGAAGTATCGGTGTCAATATAGGCATTGCACAAATTAAAGAAAATCTAAGAAGAGCAACCGTTTTATCTGCAATAACAAATGCCAAATAGTCAAACAAAACCAAAAAACCAAAAGTGACTATGGCAGTAACTATACAAAATGTTATAGACAGACGAACAAGTCTTTTTGTTCTTTTTAGTGGAACTTTGGCGTTTACGGCACTTTCGGAATTTATATACAAAATAGTGAATAGTGCGTATGAAATAAACCCAACGTATGATGCTATGGTTTCGCCTATTGCCGGTGCAAAACAAGTGTTAAGCACGCAGAAAAATAAAAATCCCAAAAGGCATAATAGCATTAGCCTTGACAAATAAGGCGTTTCTTTATTATTGAGCCACCTAAAATATCTAGTGCCCCTATATCCACATTGTTGCAAAACCAAAAAGAATTTTTGAGAAGAAAAGAAGAGCAATACTGCATTAAGTGCACACAAAATGCCGTATATTATCCATTGATTACCCTGCAATAATTGCCCAAAATATTCTATATCTAATGGAAACATAATTTTATAAGAGTAAAAACTCCTTTACCTCCGTGTTGAATTTTCTTTTATTGTCTATAAAGCAAAAATGCCCTGCGTTTTTTATCAAAATTAGCCTAGAATTTTTAATACCTTTAGCAAGCCTTTTTGCCATATAAACGGGCGTTTCTTTATCGTTAACGCCATTTATAATAAGCACTTGATTTTTAATTAAGTTCAACTTGTCGTCTAATTGTTCGTTTACTATCTTTATAAAACTCTCTTTCATAACGGGCCAAAGCGCACGATAATCATTAGAATAAAATTTTTCTAGTCTTTCTTTTTTAACAAACTTTTTTAAAATCTTAAAAACAAGTTTTTTAACCCATCTTTTTAGGCTAAATCGCGGTTTTAATCCGGCAGAGCCCGTCAAAACTATTTTATCAAACAAATCAGGATATTTAGACGCTAACTTTATAGCAATTCTTCCACCAAACGAATGAGCAATTACGCATGGTTTTTCCATTTGGTTTTCTTTTATGTATTCTAAAACGTCTTTACAATAATCGTCTAGCGAATAGGCTTTTTCCATTCCCCCGTTCTTCCCAAACCCTTTTAAGTCAGGTGCATAGACTGAAAAATGCTCTGAAAAAACAGAAGTTTGATATACAAAACTGCTACTATCTGATAAATATCCGTGCAAAAACAACAAACTTTTCTTCTCTTTAGTAAAAGCCGTGTTTTTATTATTAATAATTATTTCTCCTTAACGAATATTAGGGCGTTTTCCCCGTCTTCGTAATATTTTTTTCTAATAGAAATTTGATTAAAGCCTTTTTTCTTATAAAGATTTATTGCGCCTTCGTTGCTTTCGCGAACTTCTAAAAAAATCTTATCTACAGAATTAAAAGCATCTTCTATCGCCATTTCAACTAGCGCACTTGCAATGCCCTTTCTTCTAAAGGTTTTTTGCACTACAACGTCTTCTATATCGGCAAAATCAACGCCGATTGAATAGGTGATAACGCCAACCATTTGTTCGCCGTCAAAAGCACCTATCGCTTTTAACCCACCCGTTTCAAATCCCGAAACAAGCATTTCTTTTGTCCATCCGTCAGAAAAGCTTTGAGAAAATAGTTGCGCTATCAAACAACTATCATTTTTGGAAAGGGAACGAAAAATCATCTTCCCTCCTCCGCTTGACTCTTTCTAACGTAGAGTGGCTCTAAAGAATTTATATCTTCGTTTATCTCACTCTTTTTTTCTTCTATTGCCTTTATTAGACCGTCAGCAACACAAACAACCTTAACTGAAAGCCCGTTTATTTCACTAAACGAAAGCAGTTTATAGTCGCCTTTTATTTCATCTAATTGTTCTTTCATTATATAAGATGGTGGAAAAACAACCTTTCCATTTTCATATCCACAAACGTAAAATCCGTTGTGCTTTGCATCTATAACGGCAAGCACTTTGCCATCTTTTTCATTGTATGCAATAGTGTCAAACGAAGTTACTGAAAGGCAAGGTTTTTTATAGGCAAAGCAAAGCGCTTTCACCGTTGCAACCCCTATTCTAATCCCCGTGAACGACCCCGCGCCTACAACGGCAACGAAAAAATCCACACACTTTAAATCAAAGTTTGCCTTTTCGCAAAGTTCTTCTACCCTTGGCATAAGTTCTATAGAGTGGCTAACGCCACACTCTTTATCGTTGTATAGAAAAGTTTCTTCGCCCTTTTTTATTATAATGGTTAGATTTTTTCCACTAGTGTCTATTGCTAAATAATTCATAAAATAATTTTTCTCGCGTTTTCTTCTGTTTTTATAATCTGAACTTTTTTAACCTTTTCTGGCAAAACGTCTTCTATGTTTTCCGCCCACTCTATAATACAAACGTTATCGCCACCAAAATAATCAGTTAGCCCAAGCCTTTCTGCATCTTCACCACAAGAAAGCCTATAACAATCGTAATGATACAAAAAATCGCCGTATACGTTTAGATAGGCATAAGTTGGGCTTGTCACCCCACTTAAACCAAAATAACGCGCAACACCTTTGGTGAAGGCAGTTTTCCCTGCACCTAAATCACCAGAAAGAATAACCACGTCACCCTTGACTAAAGTTTTAGCATATTCAAAAGCAATTTCTTCAGTTTGCTTTTCACTTTTCGACAATATTTCCATAATTAATAGTTCTGTAAATTTATTTTCTTAAACAATCCCGATATTCTCTTGTATAGCAATATGGTAACGACAGAAATCACAACGCTCTTTATTGCGTTAAACGATAAAACGTATACCCAAAGGCTATTAAACATTGATTCAGAAACTTCGTTTGGAACAAAAGGCACACTTCCCATAAAGAAAGGGAAGTTGATAAACTTGTTAACCAAAAGAGAAACCCCCGTTTGCAAAACACACGCAATTAAAAGGGTGACCACAACCACCTTAAAGCCTTTTTTATAATGATATACTATTGAAGGGACAAGCGCGTATGCCGTGGTTATTATAATATTAGCAAGTTCGCCTACCCCACCCGTGCTACCCACGGTGATATGTATAACTTCTTTAACCAAAGTGACTATTAAAGCGCCAAGTGGACCATACATAAACCCAGCAAGCATAACGAACACGTTTGAAAGGTCAAGTTCTAAAAAACTTGCCGGAGTTCCTGCAAAAATAGGAATTTCAAGCAAATAAACCACGAAAGATAGCGCTGCAAAAACAGCCATGCCTGCAATATTTTTTGTTGTGAAAACGTTTTTCATAAAAATACGCCCCTAAAAAAACATTTTTTGGGGCGCTTTTATACAAAAGTAATTTAGCACGGCAAATCCCATTCGCCCTGCAATAATTCTTTTCCCATCCGGACTATAACCGTCGGTTTCGGAAACGCTCCGAATCAGCCAAAAAGGCTCGCAGACTTTACTGCCGATGGGGAATTTCACCCCGCCCCAAAGAATTTATAATTTTATTGTATATATATGATAATACTATTTTTTAACTTTGTAAAGCATTTAGTACAACTTTGTTTCTTTTAAACCAAATCTTTCCAAAACGTCTTTTGCAATATCTTCTGCGTATGGCGTAAAAACTCTATCCACACCAAGCCCTTTAAGTCTTGTTATATGTTCTGCTTTTTGTACGTTTGCCACCACTTGTAATTTTTTGCTATTCAAATCTTTGCTCGCGACAAGCACATTTTCAACAATTTCATCTATAGGTGAATCGTTAAAAATCAAAGTCAACGTTTGCATTTTTGTTTTATAGAAAAGTTTTACTATTCTGCTAATTTCTTCCACGGGAAGGCCAGACGCATTTATTGCAATCCCCCTATTTTTCTTGAAAGCACCTATAAGTCTTTTGGTTTGCCTTCTCAAAATCTTTGCGTTATCCTTGTTTGCAAGCAAGGTGGGGAAAGTTATCACGGTAAAGTTAACCTTTGCTTTCCCACACGCCTTAACGTCGTGCAATTTACTCTTAAACGTTCCTTCGCCAAAGGGGAAATCAACAATTGCGCCAACTTCAAAATTTCTCTTTTCCTTTTTCTTTAATAGTTTTGCGCAAGCGTTTAGATAGAGTGGTGATGCTAATATTCCACCAAGATAATAATCTTTTGCATTAGCAAACATTCTCTTCATATCCCCGTCTAAGAATCAGAGCGAAGAACTGCTCTGCCTATTCCAGACAAGAATTTTTTTACGTTATATTCAACGTATTCTCTTTCTAAAATACTATCTTCAACACCCATTAGAATAGAGAGCGCGCTACTTGAACTTTTTTCTTGAAAAAGCTCAACCTTTTCTTCTTCAACTATTATCTCTTCTTCTACTTGCTCTACTTCTTCTTTTTCTGCAATTAGAGTTTGCTCTTCTATTTCTTTAACTTCTTCTACTTCAGTCACGGCAACTTCTTCTTGCTGGCTTTTTTCTTCCGTAGTTTTTTCAAGTTCTAATTCCATATCAATCCTCTCTTCTAAATTCCAAAAAAAATCATTTCTCTACAAATATTATCACCATTAATTAATTTTCTTATGCTAACCTTTTCTTGAGGTGCATTATGAACGTTTTTTCTTCTTTTTTGTTGGGTTTGTTTTTTACAGTTTTGCTATTTTTCCTTTGCGCGTTTTTAGTAATAAGCGCGAAAGTTGTTATTGTTTTAGTTAAAAGCAAACTCCCTTCGCCACCACCAAAAGTAGAAGAGCCCACTCCTCCAAAACCACAAAAGCGCAATTATAAGCGCGCACGCAGTATAGAAATTAATCCAGACGAAGTGGATAGGATTTACGTTAAAAAAATCTCTTAACTTTTTTTGGCAACAAATATTACTGATATCTAGTGGTGTTTTCTTCGTTACCCCAAAGACTTTCTAAATGATAGAATAGTCTTGTTTCGTCGTTAAATATATGAACGATAACGTCGCCGTAATCAAGCACCGCCCAACGCCCTTCTCTAACGCCTTCTCTACGGATAGGCGCAATGCCTAGTTTGTCCATTTCTTCTTCAACGTGATCTATAAGCGCTCTAGTATGAGTCATTGATCTTCCGCCTGCAACAACGTAGTAATCTGCAACTTCGCTCTTTCCTCTAACGTCAATACTAACGATATCTTCTGCCTTACGGTCAACTAAAACTTCACAAATTTTCTTAACGAATTCTTTTGATTCCATATTATTTCCTCTCTTTAACGTAATAATCATACGCATCTAGCGTAGCTTTATAAATATATTGCTTTTTATTTAGAAGGTGCAACACTTCTTCTTTTAAACACTCAATAAAGCACTTTTCAAAATCATCTTTTTCAAAAAGCTCTCTTAAGTACTCAACACCTTCGTAGTTCCTATCTTCTTCCACCATGTCGGCAACAAAAACCAACTTGGACAAAGTGCTCATTTCAGGTTTTCCAGACGTATGATATCTAATAGCGTCAATCAACTCGCTATCTTTAATCCCAAGTTCGTTTTCTGCAATAAACGCACCCAAAAAGGCGTGTACGACTGGCGAAGGAACATCCTCATCAACCTTAAACCCTTCAACCGTAGCCCCGTCTATATATTTTGCGCAATCGTGAAGAGTGCAAGCATCAAACACTTTTTGATAATCAAGGCCAAGCGCCTTTACCTTTGATAGAGCAGAGCAAACGACGTTTGCCGTATGTTTTAAGCGCTTAAAAGGCAAGGTTTTTTTAACGTATTCAACGTATTCCCCACCCGAATAGAGCTTGTTTTTCTTTATATAATCTTCAACCTTATCGCTAACAAGACCATCCAGTGGCAATCCAAACGCAGAATATACGCGAATTTTGGTTGAAGAAACACTTTCTCCTTGATATGATAGCCTTTTGAACGTTTTTCTAAACGTGTTTTCAAAATACTTTTTTTCTTCTTCGTAGTCAGTAAAAAAATCGTTCCTTCCAAAAACGGCAAGCGTGCAGGCGTTTAATATTCGTTCGGGATATTTCCACGACTTAAAATCGGTCAACATATCCCCACCGACAATAAAGAAAAGTTCACAATCTTCTTGCTCTTTTAGATATTCAACCGTTAGATAGGTATAGCTTTTGCCCTGCCTTTTAATCTCATAGTCGCTAACTTCTATTTTATTCTGCCCCAAAAAAGCAAGTTTTAGCATATTAAGCCTATCTTGGCTACTTGCAGGCGTTGTGTTTTTGTGTGGGGAAATATAAGTAGGCATAACCAAGAGCTTATCTAATTCAAGCTCCTTTACCGCGCTTTTAGCAAGCGCAACGTGTTCACTATGTACGGGGTTAAACGTGCCCCCCAAAACGCCTATCCTTTTCATACTTATATTATTGCACATTTTGTAAATAAAATCAATACTTTTTAATATTTTATACACTTTCCTTTTAGTGTTATAATTTTTTACTTATTGTCAATAATCAATAAAAAACCAAGCAAAAGGATTTTTATGAAAGTTTCTTTTTTGTTAATTATTGATAGTTTGTTTTACTTTTTCATTTCGTTTGTTGTTTTCTTTGCAGTATTCAACTATTTTGCGCCAAAAAATTACGCCGTTGTTTGCGCAATTTTTCTTTCTATTGCAGTCACTATGATTTTAGCCAAAAAGGCAATAAGGTCAAACAAGAAAATTTCTCAGTCAAAGCAAGAAGAAACAAAGAAAAACAAGGTGATAACTCAATTTAATTTTGGCACTAAAGCGGAAGTGAACGAATTTTTTGAAAAACTTTTTGTCAAAAACGGCTACGTCGTCGAAAGGAAAAAATTTGGGCTTTTTATTAAAGACAAAAACGTTGCCGTTTTCCCACTCTTTGGTTTTCTAGACGTAGGTAAATCGCACGTTGTAAGGGTATACAACAGCATTCCCCTATCATACACGGCTTATATTTTATCAGAAAAATTTTGTGGCGACACCGTGGATTTTGCAAAAAGATTTAATGGAAAAATTGTTTTAATAGATAAAAACCAAGTTTATTCTTACTTAAAAGAACACGATTTCTTTCCAAGCGAAAAATATTCTTTCCCCAAAAATAAAGGCGCAAGTTTTGCGTTTTTTAAGAATTTTTTCAAAAAGAAAAAAGCCAAAAGCTTTTTGACCTTTGGCTTTTTGTTTGTTCTATATTCCTTTTTTATTCCGTTTAAGCTTTACTATATCCTTTTTGGCTGTGCATTTTTAATCCTAGGACTTTATTGCAAAGCGTTTGGAAAAGAAGAAAACAATTCCTAGTAGACAAAAATTCAGCTTAAAACTCAATGTGTTCTACCTTTGGATTGTTGCTTCTTCTATAGAAAACCAACTTTCTTCCCGTTGCGCAAACGAATTCCGCACCAAGTTTTTCTGCTATTTCAAACCCTGCCTCTTTTGGGATTAATTCAGAGTTTTCTAGCACGGTCACCTTAATAAGTTCTCTTTTTTCAATCGCTTTATCAAGCCCTTCGATAAGGCTATCGTTAATTCCAAATTTTCCTACCTGCGTTATAGGTTCTATAACCGCCGCCTTTGAGCGCAAATTACTTCTTTGTTTTGACGTTAACATACTTTCACCTTTAATCAATAAATTCAAATTCTTCGCCACCGATAATTACGGTAGACTTGTCGGTAGCGCCCATCTTGCGAAGTTCTGCAATAATGCCCCTATCTTTAAGCACCTTTTGAAGATATGCAAGCGAGTTCATATCCGACATAACAACGTTTCTCTTAAGCACGTCCACAAGCGTTCCAACCACAACGAAAGTTTCGCCTTCTTTGAAAATTTCGTATTCAAGTCTTTCTGGCTTAACGTAATTAAACTCTTCAAATTCAAGTGGTTTAACTGGTGGCAATTTAACTAGCGTTTCGTAAATAATCTTTTTGAGATTATCAAGCCCTTCGCCTGTAATAGCAGAAATGCAAACAACTCTGTGCTTTCTCTTTAGCTTTTCTTTGAAAATCTTAACGTTTTCTTCTGCGCCGTACATATCCGTTTTGTTAAGAACGACTATTTGCTTTAATTTAGCAAGCAACGGACTGTAATTCTTTAATTCAGCATTTATCTTTAAGTAGTCTTCAAAAGGATCTCTTCCTTCAACGCCAGAAACGTCCACAACATGAACTAGCATTCTAGTTCTTTCAATATGTCTTAAAAACTCAATGCCAAGCCCTGCACCGTCGCTTGCCCCTTCGATTAACCCTGGTATATCTGCAATGACAAATTGATTATCGTAGTAATCTGCAACGCCAAGATTTGGGGATAACGTTGTAAAATGATAGTTTGCAATCTTTGGGCGCGCCTTTGTTATCTTTGATAGCACGGTAGATTTACCAACGTTAGGAAAACCAACCAAACCAACGTCTGCAATAGTTTTAAGTTCTAACACCACTTGCTTTGTTTCTGTCTTTTCACCCGTTTGCGAAAAGTGTGGCGCGTGGCGACGTGAGTTTGTGAACTTTGCGTTTCCTTTTCCGCCGTCACCACCTACTAGAACGACCTTTTTTTGCCCGTCGGTAAACATGTCTGCAATTATTCCACCAGACTCTCTATCCTTTATAACCGTTCCCAAAGGTACTCTTAAAACAAGGTCCTTTCCAGACTTGCCAAAACAATCTTTTGGTTCACCAGGAGCACCGCTTTCTGCAACGTATTTAGTTTTATAATAGTAATCGGAAAGGTTGGTCATGGTTTTGTCGGCTATAAAGATTATATCCCCACCTTTTCCGCCGTCACCACCATCTGGGCCACCGCTCACTTTTCCCTTAAAGTGCACGAAAGAAGTTATTCCATTTCCCCCGTCACCTGCTTTAATTGTAATTAACGCTCTGTCTACAAACATATCTCACCTTTTTATACGCTTTTTGCACTTGTCTTGTATAGGGCAGTTGATACAATCGGGCTTTTGCGCCTTGCAAAAACTGCGCCCTAGATAAATCAAATAATGATGCGACCTTGACCAGTCGTTCTTGTCCAAAATTTCCATAAGTCCTTTTTCGGTATTTAGAACGTTATCAGCCTTTACTAGTCCTATTCTGTTAGCAACTCTAAAAACGTGCGTGTCCACGGCTATTGCCGCACCCTTAAACGCAACGCTATAAACCACATTTGCCGTTTTTCTGCCAACGCCTGCTAGCGTTCTTAACGCGTCTAAATCTTTGGGAACTTGTCCGTTAAACTTGTCCATTATATCTTTGGTTGCACTTAAAATATGCTCTGCTTTGGACTTATATAAACCACAAGAATAAATATATTTTTCTAATTCTTCTTGGGTTAGTTTTAGCATATCTTCTGGCGTTCCGTGCTCTCTAAATAGTATTTCCGTAATCTTGTTAACTCTTTCATCCGTGCATTGCGCAGACAAAATAACGGCTATTAGCAGTTGATAGGGCGTGTCAAACTTAAGGGCAGGTTTGTCCGTGAACACCCCCGACAATATTTCAACTATTTCTTTTGCCGTTTTCTTATTCATACTCACCAAAAAGAGCCTAAATGCCCAACTTTATTTATCTTATAAATAATATCACAATATCAACACTTTTTCAAGCATTTTTAATTAAGTTATCAAATGGTTGTCACCACTCTGCCGTTTGAAGTAGTTTTTACCAGAAAAAATCCTGCAAAAGAAGATAAGGAAAGTTTAGCAACTATTCTCTTTACGCTATAAACTAAACTTTTTTGTATTTTGACAGAAAGCCCACACCCAACCCCTGCTTCTTTTGGCGTGTTAATAATTTCAACGTCAAACCCAAAACTTTTTAACACTTCAAACGCCTTTATCGTTTGCGCGCGTGAACGGAAGGAAACCACAACGTATTCCATAATCTTTCTCCTTTGCATAATCCCTGATTTTTTCTTATATAATATACTATTACGCTACTTATTAAATTGTTACATTTGGGAGGTATTATGGTATACTTTGATAACGCCGCGACGGGTGGCTTTAAGCCACACTCTGTAACCGATGCGGTGACAACGGTTATTAAATATTTATGCGCAAACCCCGGCAGAAGCGGGCATAGATTGTCCCTTATCGGTGCAAAAACCGTTTATTCTTGCAGAGAAATTCTCTCTAAAGAATTTGGGACTACACCAGAGCGAGTAATATTCACGAAAAACTGCACGGAGGCGCTTAACCTTGCAATTTTTGGCACGCTAAAAGATGGCGATCACGTTATTACCACCGTTTACGAACACAATTCCGTTTTAAGACCACTTTATCATCTTGAAAGGCAAGGAAAAATAAGGCTTTCAATAGTCAGCCCAAACCAAGACGGAGAACTTTTGCCACAGATTGAAAAGGCAATCGTAGGCGACACAAAACTAATAATAACCACTTCTATTTCAAACGTCAACGGAGAAATTTTGCCCGTTAAAGAAATAGGATTACTTGCGAAAAAACACGGCGTTTTTTACGTGGTAGACGGGGCGCAAGGCGGTGGACATATCCCCTTAAAAGCAACTGACGGAATTTCTGCAATAGCGCTTGCAGGACACAAAGGACTTTACGGGATTATGGGAAGTGGCGCGTTAATTCTTGCAAACGACTTTGACCTTTCCCCACTTATTTTCGGTGGAACGGGTAGCGAAAGTTTCAACCCTTTTCAACCCGATTGCTATCCTGAAAAGTTAGAATCAGGAACTCTAAACTTGCCTGCAATAGCATCACTAAACGAAGGGGTGCGCTATGCTAGCACTAACCTTGAACACTTTGGAAAGCAACTATATTTACGCACCCAAACGCTTATAGAAAACCTGAAATCTATTAACGGCGTTAAGTGCTATTCTTTTCCAAACCCAAGTGGAATAGTTGCTTTCAGTCTAAAAAGCCTTTCTAGCGAAGCTTGTGCAGACCTTCTTAACGCCAACTACGACGTTGCCGTTCGCGGGGGATTTCATTGTGCCCCACTTATGCACAAATTCTTAAAAACACAATCAAATGGTCTTGTACGCGCCAGCATAGCCGTTCAAAACTCTTCTAGCGAAATTAACTATTTTGTTAGCGCCGTTAAAGAACTTGCAAAAAACAATTAAATCCGTTTTAGTTCTTCTGCAATTTTAACTAACATTTTTCTCTTTTTATCATCAAGTAGCGGAGAAAGCATAAAGACAAAATTATCTATTTCTTGATTAGAAAGTGTTCCGTTCTTTTTGCCCCGTTTTGCCTCGTCGTATATAGCGCGAATAAGTTCTGATTGATTTTTTCCGTCAAACTTTCCTGCTAGAGATGCCACCAAGTTATATAAATTTTTATCCATACCATCGGGGGGATTATTCCCACCATTTTTTACGTAATCGTTAAAATCTTGCATACTTGCCTCCTTAAATTTTCTTCAATTTTATTCTATGAAGTTCATATACTATAATGTTAGTGGAGGAGATATGGATTTATTACAACTAATTACTTCTTTATTTGGTGGCAACGTGGATTTTAGTGCTTTTTTACCCTTAATCGACATATTAAAGAGTGGAAATTTTGACTTTAACAGCATATTAACTCTTTTGCAAAACGAAAAAATTCTGCCTATTATTAAAAACTTTTTTAATTCGTTCAATAATAAAAGCCCGACCGAAACGGTCGGGCAAATTTCGGGGTTAAGCCCCATTGCTTCTATTGCCGATAAAGATATAGTTTTCGTGCTAAACAGATATTTATCTTGCCCTTAAAACTATTCGTTAATGCACTCTATTGCACGCGCAAGCGCCTTAGATGAAGGAACAGAGTTCTTTTCGGTGGTTGTTATTCCAACTTGATGAATACTTGTTTGCCTATCTGGCCAAAACATTTTTCCCGTGGTTAACTTTATCGCCCCACCTTTTATCATCCAGTACGTCGTTTGCATAATTCCCTTTCCGTAAGTGCGCGCCCCTTCGGTTGGGTGCTCTTCTATAACAAGTCTATCCTTATTAAATCCGTCTTCATAGTGTAGCATTGCACCTATCAAGCACTCTGTTGCAGATGCCGAATTCACGTTTGCGATAACAGATATCTTTTTAAGGTTAGAAAAATACTCGTTTTTTGTGGTTGCAAAAACTTCTTCACCATTGCGCTTTTTTGATATAGCCACAACGGAATTTTGTTCACCATTATTATAAATTAGCATTGATGCAATGCCTATTAACTTACTTAAACTGCCCCC
Organism: Christensenellaceae bacterium; assembly: GCA_045647825.1. Lineage (GTDB taxonomy): Bacteria > Bacillota > Clostridia > Christensenellales > Borkfalkiaceae > UBA1259. The sequence continues at coordinate 3,404 of JAZRMS010000011.1, read as the reverse complement.
ACCGTTATCGCGAAGGTCCAACACTAAATTCTCTCTTCCCCTATCTTTCATAAATTGAAGAGCAGAGCGCATTTGCTCAACACAGTCCCCTTCAAATAGAGAAAGTTTTATATACGCCGTTTTTGAATCTAGTTCGCTATTTCCCGCATTTTCTATTGTTTGTCCAACAGGTTTTTCCCCTGCCTTATCAGAACGGAAACGATAGGTCACTTGACTATCTTGATAGGTCACGTAGGAAACCACGTAATCTTCCTTTGCAACGCTAAAAGAGATTGTTTCTCCACCCCTTTCAACATAAAAAGTTACCGATTCGCCCTTTTTAATATCCCCCAAGTCTTTTAATATTTGCTCACCATTTACTGCATCTATCTTGTTTTCGCCAACGTAAAAATACAAAACCCTATCCTCGGCAAGCATTCCTGCCTTTTCTGCGGGAGAATTGCCAATAACCTTAAAAACAATAGGGGCGTTACGATAAAAAGATAATCCCACGCCAAGCTCGTTGCCAGCAAGTTCTTTCTGCACTTTTTCATATTCTTCCTTATTGTAATATTCAGAATATTTATCCAAATAACTATCAACGATAAGGTCTGCTATTTCTTCTTCTGTCAAATACCTTTGTTCGCCCGTTAAAGGGTCTATCAAGTAAGCGCGATTATTTATTATGTTTAATACTGCACCTGACAAAGTTGTGCTGCCAGAATTAAGAAGATAATAGGCAAAATATCCAAACACGAAAACTGCCACAAAAGATAGTGGCAGTATAACGTATAATAATATTCTTTTTAGTTTGCTTTTTTTATTAATATTTGCGTTTGTATCCATGCGTCACCTTACTAATTTAGACAAAAGCGAAATAAGTCTAAACGTTATAGCATCTGAAAATCTTCTTATATTAAGTCCCGTTTCTTTTTCTATCTTATCTAGGCGATAAATAAGCGTGTTTCTGTGAAGATATAGTTTTCTTGCCGTTTCGCTCACGTTTAAGCTACTTTCCAAAAACTCGTCTGCCGTGTCAACCATTTCAGCGTCGTTAAACACTTCCATATCTATATCTTCTATCAAAACTTTCAAATACTCTTCAAGTTTATCTTTAGATAATCCTTCTATCATTTTGACAAGAACAAACTGCTTATATGAGTGAACGTTAACGTTTCCACCAAAAATTTCACTTGTTTTAGCACAAGAGAGTGCTTGCTTGAAAGAAGAATTTACGTCTACAAAGCTCTTTACCGTGCCACCTATTGAAACGTGAATAGGCGATCCCACTTCTTCAAAAATGCTTTGCTGAATAAATTCTGCGTATTCAGTAGAAGAGTGCAAGTCTAAACTGTCTTCTTCTACAAACTTAACGAAAGCCAACTGCCTTTTATCAACTTCTACCACGAAATCTTGCGTTTCTGAAGTAAAGTTGCTCAAAAGCCCTTTCACGGATGGCAAAACATCTTCGTTAGCAGTAATTATCATAACGAACGCGGGCGAATCTTTTATAGCGTGTTTTTTTAGGTTTCTTTCCGTTTGGTCAGCGTCTAGTTCCCCAAACAACACGGACGAACAAAAACTTTCCTTGTTCATTTCCCACTCTTTATTGTTAAGGTTAACGGCAAGTTCTGCAATTAAACAAGCGTATACCCTTTGGCTATTTCCATCACCCTCTATTGCGCCAACGTAGTCAACGTTCTTATACTTAAAGAAAAAACAAGTAACGTTGTTTTCTTGAACGATTGATTGCGACTTTTCAGGAAAAATGCTTGGTTTTACGTCTGCGTTTCCACAAACGAATTGACCACCTTCTAAATAAACGGCAATGTCTACACCCGTTTTTTCACTTATTCCCGAAATAAAGTTTTTTATATCCGTTCCCATAAAATATCCCTTAACTATTTTGATTTTTTATATTATACAATGTTTTTTATAAAAATTCAATAAAAAAACGGTTTTTGTGCAAAATAACCAAAAATGCCGAGATTTTCATCTCGGCATTTCCTTTTTTCTATTATTGAAGATTATTCTTCGTCTGCTGGAGCTTCTTCAGCTGGAGCTTCTTCGATGTTCTTTGCTGCTTTCTTTGCAAGCTTCTTTTCCATCTTTGCTCTCTTCTTTTCGTTTTCAGCTGCTAACTTAGCTTCTTCTTCAGCAAGCTTTCTTGCGTTTTCTTCTGCTGCTGCGATAGCTTCTGCAACCTTTCTTTGTTTAACTGCAAGAATGTCTGCTTTGTTTTCTTCGCTACGAGCAACGATAGTAACTTCGGTATCTTTATCAAAGATATGGATGTGATCTACGTCGATAGCAACCTTGGTCATTTGTCCGCCAACGGTAGTAGTTCTTGAGTCAACCTTTGCAATAAGGTTTGAAATATCTTGGTCAATACTTCTTTCAACGCCTTCTGGAGCCATTGCAGATCTAGTCTTGCAGAAAAGGTGAGTTTCTGGTCCAAGCTTTTCAACAACGTCAACTAAAACTTCTACTACTTGAGCGCCAGCCTTGTTCAACCAAACGTCTTCGTCGTGAATATCTTCTGGACGAACACCCATAACGATAGGCTTGTCTGTGTTGAGATATTGATCAAGATCAACGATTAAGTCAACTTTAGCCTTTGGAAGTTTAATCTTATCAGGTCCAAATTCCAAATAAACTTCGTCTTTAGTTCCGGTCAAAACACCGTCGATAAAGTTCATTTGAGGAGTTCCGATAAATCCACCTACGAAAATGTTTGCAGGATAATCGTAAAGGTTAAGTGGGGTATCAACTTGTTGCATGAAACCATCTTTCATAACTACGATTCTAGTACCCATGGTCATTGCTTCGATTTGGTCGTGAGTAACGTAAATAAAGGTGGTTGCAAGTCTATTGTGAAGTTTGGTAATCTCAGTTCTCATTTGAGTACGGAGTTTTGCGTCAAGGTTAGAAAGTGGTTCGTCAAGAAGGAATACCTTTGGTTCACGAACGATAGCACGGCCAAGTGCAACACGTTGTCTTTGACCACCAGAAAGAGCCTTTGGCTTTCTAGAGAGGTACATTTCAAGACCAAGAATTCTTGCTGCTTCTTTAACTCTTTGGTCAATTTCTGCTTTAGGGAACTTACGAAGTTTCAAACCGAAAGCCATGTTATCATAAACGGTCATGTGTGGATAAAGTGCATAGTTTTGGAAAACCATTGCGATATCTCTATCTTTTGGTGCTTTGTTGTTAACTAGATTGCCGTCGATATAAAGTTCACCTGAAGAAATTTCTTCAAGACCAGCAATCATACGAAGTGTGGTTGACTTACCACAACCAGATGGTCCAACGAATACGATAAATTCTTTGTCTTCAATGTCAAGGTTAAAGTCGGTAACTGCAGTTACGCCAGACGGATAAACCTTATAGATGTTTTTGAGTTGTAAACTTGCCATAATTTTCCT
>JAZRMS010000010.1:0-4661 GCA_045647825.1 Christensenellaceae bacterium | reverse complement strand
AAACGACATTTAGATTCTGTATATTTAGCCATTTATCTATCCTCCATTATACTCTACGTTTTTTGGGTGGACTGCATCCGTTGTGTGGGATTGGAGAAACGTCTTGAATAAGGGTTACTTCCATATCGCAGTTGGTGAGTGCTCTGATTGCAGATTCTCTACCAGCACCAGGTCCTTTAACGTATACTTCAACCGAACGCATACCTTGATCTCTTGCTACTTTTCCTGCAGCTTCTGCTGCCATTTGAGCTGCAAAAGGAGTGCTCTTTCTTGAACCCTTAAAGCCCAAGCTACCTGCACTTGACCATGATACGGTGTTACCTTGCATGTCGGTGATGGTTACCAAAGTGTTATTGAATGACGCTTGAATATGAGCTTGACCTTTGTCAACCTTTCTAACGTCTTTACGTTTTTTAACTATTTTCTTTGCTGCTGCCATTATCCGTTACCTCCATTATCTAGTTGCCGTTTTCTTTTTAGCAACGGTACGACGCGGACCCTTTCTGGTTCTCGCGTTTCTCTTGGAGCTCTGTCCACGAACTGGAAGGCCCTTTCTGTGACGAACACCACGATAGCAACCAATTTCGATCAATCTCTTGATTGAAAGGCTTACTTCGCTTCTTAAGTCACCTTCTACGTGAAGGTTGTGTTCGATATATTCTCTGAGCTTTGCTACGTCGCTTTCGCTCAAATCTTTAACTCTAACGTCGGGATCAATACCCGTTTCTTTAATGATTTTCTTTGCCGTGGTAAGACCAATACCATAGATATAAGTCAAACCGATTTCAACTCTTTTGTTGTTGGGCAAATCAACGCCGGCTATACGTGCCATCTTTGTCAAATACCTCCGTATTTTTTCCTAATTATATTTTTTATTATATATTAAGCCTTAAAACTCCTTTCGCTATGGAATGACTTGCTACTCGTTGCTTTTTGGCAATGTTTTCGCTTTTACCCTTTTGGGTTTAAGCCGTGGGATTAACCCTGTCTTTGCTTGTGGTTTTTGTTCTTTGAACAAATTACCATTACTTTACCATTTCTTTTGATGACTTTACATTTATCGCACATTGGCTTAACTGAAGGTCTAACTTTCATTTTATTATCTCCTTTGGAATTCGTTTATGTTTTAGTTTTTGCTTCGCCAGATTATTCTGCCTTTAGTCAAATCGTAAGGGCTCATTTCAAGTTTTACGCTATCGCCGGGAATGATTTTGATATAATGCATACGAAGCTTTCCCGAAATATAAGCCGTTATTACGTGACCGTTTGATAGCCTTACCGTAAAAGTTGCGTTAGGCAACGCTTCTACAATCACGCCTTCGGTCTCTATTACCTCGTCCTTTGGCACAAACTTAATCCTCCTGTATTTTTTCTTTTTCTGCTTTTATCGCGCGGTAAACTTTTTCGTTTGCCACCGATTCGCCTTTTCGTATTCTTAAAGCAAATTCTATCAAACTTGCTTTTGATACCTTTTTGAGATGTTTTATGTTTTTGTTTTTGGGCTTTTTTATCTTTCTTGTTTTGCCGTCTACAATCAAAGCTTTTTCTTCGTTATAGTCAACAACCAAAAAGATTTCACCTTTATCGCGACCCGCGATGCTAATCACCAAATCGCCAACGTTTAAGGGTTTATTCATATCCACAACTTAAAGTGTTAATATTTCTACGCCGTTTTCTGTAATTGCAACGGTGTTTTCATAATGAGCGGAAGGTCTGCGATCTCTACTGCGAACTCCCCACCCATCTGACATAAATTCCACTTGATAAACTCCTGCGTTTATCATGGGCTCTATTGCTATTACCATGCCTTTTTTAAGTCGAATTCCCGTTCCTTTTTTACCATAGTTTGGTACTGATGGGTCTTCGTGCATTTCTCTGCCGATACCGTGACCAACTAATGCTCTCACAACAGAAAACCCGTTTGCTTCTGCATGACTTTGCACAGCATATCCGATATCGCCTAATGGCGTTCCATCTTTTAAGTTCTCGATGGCGCGGAAGAAACATTCTTCGGTAACCTTAACAAGTTTTTTCTTCTCTTCGCTAACGTTGCCTATCATAAACGTTCTTGCCGCATCACCCTGCCAGCCGTTATACTCTACCCCAACGTCAATACTAACTAACTGCCCTTCTTTGATTACGTCGTTATCAGAAGGTATTCCGTGAACGACCATATCGTCGATTGACGCACATATTGACGCGGGATATCCCGAATATCCGAGAAATGATGGATATGCACCACAAGAAGTTATAAACTCATAAGCAAGAGCATCTAACTCTTTAGTGGTCATACCCGCTTTAATTTCTCTGCCGATTAAATCGAGAACGTTTTTTGTTATCTGTCCGCTTTCGCGCATAAGCGCGATTTCTGCGGGTGTCTTTATCTGTATCATTAATCTAAAACCTTTGCTATTTCCGCAAAGACCTCGTCAATGCTACGGTTGCCATCTACGTTAACCAACTTGCCTTGCTCTGAATAATATTCAACAAGCGGTGCAGTTTGTTTGCTATAAACAGCAAGCCTTTCTTTAACTATTTCCGATTTATCATCTTTTCTTGTAATAAGTTTACCACCACATTCTGGGCAAACTTCCGTATCCCCGATAAAGTCTACGTGGAAAGATGATTTACATTTTGAACAACTTCTTCTACCCGTTATACGGTGTTCGATAATGTTTAGGTCAACGTCGATATTGATAACCTTTGTTGGTGCATCCATATAGTCAAGCATTTTTGCTTGGAATACGTTGCGAGGAAAACCATCTAACAAATAGCCATTTTTACAATCGCTATTAGCAAGTCTTTCCCTAACCATTTCAACGGTTAAATCATCTGGACACAATTCACCAGTTTCCATAACAGCCATAACTTTTACGCCGATAGCTGTATGATTGTTTATGTTTTCCCTAAACAAATCACCTGTAGAAATATGCGGCAAGCCGTACTTTTCTGAAATATAAGCCGCTTGTGTTCCCTTGCCGCTTCCGGGTGCGCCAAGTAAAATTAGTTTCATTTTTCTATTTAAGAATTCCTTTGTATTGTTTCATCATAATCTGTGACTGCAATGCTTGTTCGAATTCAAGAGCTACTGAAACGATAATCAAAAGTCCAGTCGCACTAAATGCGTTAACCAAGCTATCTCCACCGATTGCCTTAAACACCAATGAAGGAATAAGTGCTACAGCAGCAAGGAATACTGCGCCAAAAAGCGTGATTCTTCCAGATACCTTTTTGAGATAATCTGCGGTAGGCTTACCAGGTCTATAACCAGGGATAAAACCACCGTTGCCTTGTATGCTCTTACTTACGTCGTCAGGATTAAACTGAATACTATTATAGAAGTATGCAAAGAAGAGAATTAACACACAAAGAATAATCGTGTGAGCCCAGCTTCCTGAACCCATGTTGTTAATCCACCAGTTTTCTTTTATTCCTAAAAGATTCATAATCAAATCTGGGAAAGAAAGAATTGCGAAAGCAAAGATGAGTGGCATAACGCCAGACGCATTAATCTTCATAGGAATATGCGTTGATTGACCGCCATACATTTTTCTTCCCTTAACTTGCTTAGCATACTGAACTGGAATTTTTCTCTCTGCACTATTTACAGCCGTGATAGCAGCGAAAATTAAAATTGCTGCAACAACGAAACCGATAAGTTGCCAAGCTGCCGTTCCTGCTTGTGGGGTGAAAAGTTGTCTGATAAGAGCCAACATTGAAGAACCTGCGGTTGACAAGATACCTGCAAAGATGAGCATTGAGATACCGTTAGACACACCGTAATCAGTAATTCTTTCACCGATCCACATAGTAAGCGCTGCACCAGCGGTGTAAACGATTACAAGGAATGCATAACTTAAAAATTCCAAGAATCCTTCGCTACCGAAGATTTGGCTAGTTTGAACTGCGCCAGAACCACCGAAAGCAACTAGGATACCGATTGCTTGAGCAATTGCAAGGACCAAAGTGAGAATTCTCGTATATGCATTGATCTTTCTCTTACCTTCTTCACCTTGTCTGCTTAATCTTTCGAGAGCAGGAATACCTACTGACAAAAGTTGTATAATAATTGAAGCGTTGATGTAAGGTCCAATACCCATTGCAAAGAATGCACCGGATGCTAACGCACCACCAGATACCGCACTCATGATTTCAAGGAAGGTATATTCGCCGATTCCATTAAAAGCAGTTACGCCTGGAACAGGAATATAACATCCTAGTCTATACACGAATAAAAGCGCGATAGTGATGAGAATTTTATTTCTCACATCTTTAATTTTGAACGCTTTTGCTATTGTTTGAAACATTTTGCCCTCCCTATTTTAGTGGGTTTAGATTTCTTCTGCCTTACCGCCAGCTTTTTCAATTGCTTCCTTAGCTGCTGCTGAGAATGCTTTTGCTTTAACGGTCAAAGCTTTGGTTAAAGTTCCCGTTCCAAGAACTTTAAGACCTATGCTGTCCTTAAAGACTTTGATGAGTCCTTTTTGGCTAAGAATTTCCATATCTACTACAGAGTTGGCTTCATATGCCTCTAACTTATTAAGGTTAACAATGCTGTAAACCTTTTTGAAATGGTTGTTGAAGCCACGTTTTGGAATTCTTCTGATTAAAGGCATTTGACCACCTTCAAATCCAGGGCGAACACCGCCACCACTTCTTGC
>JAZRMS010000009.1:0-3266 GCA_045647825.1 Christensenellaceae bacterium | reverse complement strand
TAATCTTAAACTTCTTTAATTATATATTAAAAGAAATAAAAAAGCAATGATTAAAATTCAAACGGCATTAAACAGATCAAACTGCAAAACGATTACTTAACACCTTACGCAATTTACTTTCTCTTGTCTAGTGCGCAAGCTATAAATCCTGTAATTATCCCCGTTATTGCTAAAATTAAAGCCATCACATTGTCCCCCTTAAGGCTTTTTACACTTAAAGGATATCAACGCTTGTAGACACACGGTTGGCATATTTGAAAAAAGTTTGCTTTTTTATTCTCTTTTATTTTAATTACACCAAAAACGGTGGCTTTCCCTCTCTTCTTATAATAATCTCATCAATTACAGCACCCGTTCTGTTTTTAAGCAAGAATAAAACGGTTTCTGCAACGTCGCTTGGCAATATCATCTCATCCTCTTTTAGGTCTGGGCGAGAAAGTTTTACCATATCGGTTAAAACACCGCCTGGTGAAATTGCGTGAACTCTAATTCCATCTTTATAAGTTTCGGTCGCTATTGCCTTGGTAAGTCCCAGTAGTGCGTGTTTAGAGGCGCTATAAGAACTTTGCCAAGCATAGCCAGCGTGAGCAACGACAGACGCTATATTTATTATGCTTGCCCTTTTTGATTTTCTTAAAAAGGGCAAAGCAAGTTGGGTTAGTATATAAGGCACTCTGACGTTTATTTTCATTAGCTTGTCGAAAAACTCAACTTCGGTGTTTTCAAACAAAGAATTTTGAGCAATACCTGCGTTGTTAATTAGTATATCAATTCCATCAAATGCCGATACTGCTTTATTAAAAGCGTTTTTAACAAAATTATCATCAGTTAAATCGCCACCAAAAACAGCGCACTTTGCACCTAGTTCTTTTACATCGTTTTCAACTTTTTTTAATTTTTCCAAATTGTTTCCGCCAAACAAAATAACGTTTGCGCCTTCTTTTGCTAATGCTGTTGCAACCACCTTGCCTATTCCACCACCTGCACCTGTAATTAGCGCAGTTAAGCCAACTAAACTCATTTTTATCTCCAAAAGTTTTTTTATATTATACCATTTACTATATTTATTGTCAACGGGCGCACCAAAAGAAAAAGAGCCACAAAAGGGCTCTTTAATTTATTTTTATTTTGCAAAATCAAGAAGAGTTTTTGCATCTAATTTATCATATTTAGCGATAAATCCAGCAAGTTCACTAGCAATCTTCTTTGCGCCACCAACGTCGTTACTTTCAATGTTTAATGGAAGTAATGGGTCATGCAATGATAAGCGGAGCAAGAACCAGCCGTTTCCGTGCGCTTTATCAAGATTTACTCTAACACCTTCGTAGTTATTAGGTGCAAGTGACCAACCTTCAACGCTAGTTGCATATTCGTTAAGGTCTGCTATTACCTTTTGACCATATTCCTTAAAGTCTTCTAAAAGAATATTCATTCTAAACTCAACGCTTTCTTTAGGCTCTTTTAGGCTTGCTATAATTGACTCTAAAGTATATCCTTCCTTTTTGCCCTTTGCAAGTTCAATCAAGAGTTTGGTTACGATATAAGCGCCATCATCAAGGAAGTAGTTTTCCTTAAACGCGCCGTGTCCAGAAGTTTCTATTGCAAGTTGGCTATCTTGGCCGTTAGCATTAAGTTTTATAGATTCGTTAATAACGTTTCTATATCCTCTCTTAAAACGGTGATGAATACCACCCTTTTCTTCTATAAATTCTGCTAATCCAGTAGAAGTAATAGAGTCGGTTACGATAGTAGTACCTGGGTGTTCACGGAGCAAGATTGCAGAAAGCATTGCTATAATACGATTGCGGTTTAGTTCGCTTCCGTCCGATAAAACTGCACCTGCTCTATCAACGTCCGTATCAAAAATAATACCAAGGTCTGCCTTTTGTTCGTTAACAGCTTCCATTATGCTTTCCATAGCCTCTTTATTTTCTGGGTTAGGAATATGGTTGGGGAAACTTCCGTCTGGTTCTAAATAACGGCTACCCGTGGTGTCTGCACCAAGTGGTTTAAGCACCTTATCAACGTAGAAACCACCTGCACCGTTACCAGCATCAACAACGATCTTAAAGCCTTTCAAAGGTTGTTGTTCGCCCGTTGCAGAACGAATTTTATCTGCCAAAATCTTTGAATAGGTGTCCATAAATTCGCCTTTAACTAACGTTCCTTTATCTAGTCCCGTTTTATCCCCGTTTTCAGCGTAAGCGAGAATTGCTTTTATATCTTCCTTTTCAAGTCCACCGCCTGCAGTAAAGAACTTGAATCCGTTTCTATTAAATGGAAGGTGACTTGCAGTTATCATAACAGAGCCGTCAAACGCATAACCTTCGGTTACGGTAGACATAAACATAGCAGGGGTGCTTGCCATGCCAAAGTCAGTAACGTTAAGTCCTGCTTCCACCATAGCGGTTGAAATCCAAGCGCAAAGATTTTCGCCAGACAAACGAGAATCTCTACCTACTGCAACGCGAAGATTTTCCTTTCCTGCTTTATTTTTAAGCCATACGGCAAAACCTCTACCGATATCTTTACAAACGTCTTCGGTTAGGTTAACGTGTTGCCCTTCAATACCTTCTAATGCAACACCACGAATATCACTGCCATTTTGCAACTTCTTATAATCCATTTTCATATCTCCTTAAAACACGCTTTATGCGCGCTTTTTAACTACATTTTTAATAATATCACAGCAAACACCTTTTGTCAATCTTATGAGTGAGTTGGCATAAAATTTAGCAAAAATGTAGCAACTTCCTATCCTAAACTATTTGCTTTTTACTTGCTAACCTTTTTCTTCTGTGGTATAATACATTTACTTAAAAGGAGTAAGGTTAAATGAAAAAATTTGACACTAAAGTTCAATACATAAAGTATAAAGTTTTAAGAGAAGTTGCAAGGTTTGCTTGGGAAGGAACGCTAAATGAAAACCTTTTAAATATTCCAAAAATCATTGTCCCCGGTAAAACTGCCACTATGCGTTGCTGTATTTATAAAGAGCAAGCAATAGTTGCAGAGCGCGTTAAACTTGCAATGGGTGGAAATAAAGAAAATAAAAACGTTATAGAAGTTATTGATATAGCTTGTGACGAGTGCCCTATGGGTGGATACGAAGTGACTGATGCTTGCAGGGGTTGTCTTGCCCATCGTTGCGAAAATGCGTGCAAAAAGAACGCAATCACCTTTGATTCTCAACAAAAAGCGCATATCGATAAAGACAAATGCGTTGAATGTGGCGCGTGTGCAAAGGTTTGCCCTTATAGCGCTAT
>JAZRMS010000008.1:0-2023 GCA_045647825.1 Christensenellaceae bacterium | reverse complement strand
TTGCTATTTAAAGCACCAAGACGCTTATTATAATAGTTTCTATCCCGGAGTAAAGCAAATTAACGATACTACCATAGAGTTTAACACGGATACTTGGTTTGAAGTTCTTCGTGCCGTACACTATATATTAAAGTGAGGTTGAATAAATGGAAAAGAATTTATGCGTTCCTTTAATGAACGCGACTATAAATAAAGAAACAAGAGAAGAGTATTTGTTAGAACTTAATCGCCTTGGGACAAAAAGGATTTTTATTGCGATAGAGAGAAATGACGTCTTTTTTGCTAGGGGTGAAAAGAGAGAAAAAAATCTTTCTTGCTTAAAAGAAAACGTTGATTTTTTTAAGAATAATGGTTTTGTAGTTGGTATTTGGTTTCAAGCGTTCGGGAGTGGTGCGCCACTTTTAGAAGAACAAAAAAAGATAACCGAAAAATACGTTGGTTTGCGCTCGGTTACCGGTAGAGAAAGCAAAGATAACGATATGTTTTGCACGGAGGGTGAAGAACACGTTAAGGACTATCTTGATTTTGTTAAAGACCTTGCGCGTATTAATAGCGATATGCTTATGCTAGACGACGATTTTTGTTTATCCGTTCGCCCAGGATTAGGGTGTTTTTGCGACAAGCATTTGGCGCTTTTAGAAAAAGAAGTTGGTGAAAAGCTTGATATAAAAGACCTTAAAAAATTATTGTTCGTTGGCGGTAAAAACAAATATCGTTCGGCATGGTTAAAGGTCAATAGAGAAAGCATGCTCAACTTCGCTAAATCGGTTAGGCGTGTTATTGACGATATAAATCCTAATATAAGGGCTGGTTTTTGTTCTGGGTTTACTTCTTGGGATATTGAAGGGGCAGATGCAATAGAACTAACTAAAGCACTTGCAGGAAACACAAAACCCTTTATTCGCACAACGGGTGCTCCTTACTGGGCGTCTAAGAACGTTAACAGGTTTCAGCATCAGCCATTATCTGCCGTGGTTGAAGAAACTAGAAGGCAAGAGGCTTATGCGAGAAATTCTGGTGTGGAAATCTTTTTTGAAGCGGATTCTTATCCCCGTCCACGTTATGCGATATCTTCTAGTTTGTTAGAAAACTTTGCTCTTCCATTATACGCGTCTGGTGGTATGGGCGAACTTGGATACTTTTTAGACTACGTTTCTTCGCCTAGTTATGAAAGGGGATATGCCGACCATAGAATTTACAATAAACCCTTATACAGCTTTATAAAAGAGCATTTCGAAGATAAAACTTGCACGGGCGTTAAGGTTATGGGCAACATGCATAGAATTGAAAACGCAGAACTTTTAGAGAGTATGGGCGAAACGGCTATAATGACTTCTTGGTTTAATCGCGGTGCGGAATTTTTATCGCTTTTAGGCGTGCCAACTCATTACGAAAAATACTCTGATTGTGGTATTGCGTTTGGAGAAGAAGCGCGTGGGCAAGAAAAACTTTGCAAAAAAATGATAGTCGATATACAAGGAGCTTTGATTTTACAAAGTCAAGGATACGACCTCGGCTTGACCCATAAAACGCTCATATCGGCACCTGCGAGAGAAATTTTTGGAGAAGAAAAAATTCGCTTGTCTTTTGGTGCAGGCGACGGATATTTTAAGGTTGAATTAAAAGACGGGGCAAAAGCATTGAGTTATTATCAAACGGCAGAAGGAGAAGAATATCCGTCTTGTTATACTTATTCTGCGGACGGAATAGAATATTTGGTGTTTACTTTTGACGTTAGCAAAATGACTCATAACGCGGTGACGCTATTTAGTTATAAACGCGCAGAACAAGTTCGCCAATTTGTTGGTGGCATTTGCTACGTTGATAAATCCACTTTCCTTTATCAAATTTGCAAGGAAAACCAAAATCAAAAGGCAATATTGTTTGTAAATATGAGCGAGAACCCCGTTATAAACGGAAAAATTGCGCTAGATAAAGATTATAAAAACATAAAAGCTTGTGGCACAAGTGCAGAGCTAAAAGGAAAAGAAGTCCTATTAAGCGCTTGTATCCCACCTTATGG
>JAZRMS010000007.1:0-4112 GCA_045647825.1 Christensenellaceae bacterium | reverse complement strand
TACTTCCCTACTTTGAAAATGCAAACGGAGAAAAAATATTCGGAGAAAGAGTTTTTACTGAAAAAATAAAGTCGTCGGCATTTAATACCGACGACTGGTGGATTGAAGATTAATTATAAAACGTATTTTTCAACGTTTAAGAATGCTTGATCTATTAAAGCATCAACGTCTAACCTGCTTTCTGCTCTTTTAACCCTTTCTAAATTTGGTTTAATTGCAGGATATTTTGGAAGGAATACTGTGCAACAATCTTCATATGGTAAAATAGAAGTTTCATAAGTATCGATCTTTCTAGCGATATCTATGATATCAATTTTGTCAAAAGCAATTAACGGTCTTAAAACAGGCATTGTAACCACAGAATTAGATGAAGTTATGCTTTCAATAGTTTGGCTTGCAACTTGACCAAGGCTTTCACCCGTTATTATTGCTTGATCACCTTGTTGAATTGCTAATCTCTCTGCAATTCTCATCATGAAACGGCGCATAAGCGTTATCATAAATTCTTCTGGACAATTTTCGTGTATTGCTTCTTGTATATGAGTAAAAGAAACAACGTAAAGATTAATTCCCCCGTTATATTCACCAACTTTTTTTGCAAGTTCAATAACTTTTTCCTTTGCCGCTTCGCCTGTATAAGGAAAACTATGAAAATGCAAACAATCTAATTTCATACCACGTTTTGCAGTCATATAACCTGCAACAGGGCTATCTATACCACCAGAAATTAAAAGTAAGCCTTTTCCTGCAGATCCAACCGGCATACCACTTAAACCATGTTCAACGTCAGTATATATAAACGATTTGCCATCTTCTCTAATATCAACAAATACAGTAAAAGAAGGATTTTTAACGTCAACCTTAATTTTTGGTGCATAAAGTTCTAAAAGTCGGCCACCAAGTAGCATTGAAGTTTCCATAGAACTTGGAGAAAAAGTTTTGTCGGCCCTATTTGTTGCAACCTTAAACGTGCCTTCTTTATCTTTAACAAGTTCTTTTGCGGCGTCAAAAATATTTTCAAACGTACTCTCAACAACAAGTGCTTTACTAAAAGTATGAATTCCTGCAATTTTCTTGAGTTTTTCTACTATTAAATCGTAATCTAAATCATCAAAATCTTCAATTAAATAGCGACTATGCATCACGGTAAAAGTAAAATTAATTCCCTTAAGTGAGCGCTTTATGTTTTCTTTTAGCATTTTTTCAAAATGTCCACGATTTTTCCCTTTAAGGTGAATTTCGCAGTATCTTATTATAATTGCATTTTGCATTATTTCAATTTCCTTTTTAAGTTATTTGCCGATTGATTAATAATATCTATTGCCTGTTCAATTTCTTCCATAGTATTTTCTTTAGAAAAACTAATTCTAATTACACCATCTAAAACGTCGTTTTTATATCCACAAGCTTCGATAACTCTACTAAAACGGTTTTTAGATGAACAAGCAGATCCGTTTCCAACGATAACACCTTGAGTTTCTAGGGAGTGCATTAAAACTTCACCCCTAATACCAACGGCAGAAATCGTCAATATATACGGACTTGAATTTTCAGAAGAAATTATAGTAAAAATATCCTTGTCAATCTTTTCTACAATCTTGTTTTTTAATAGTAAAACTCTATCAAAATCGTTATTTAAGTTTTTGTATTTTTCAGTAGCGGCATATTCAAAAACTTTAATACCAAAAACGTTTTCCGTTCCACTTCTTAAAGTTCCTTCTTGTCCACCACCAAAAATTAAAGGACTTAAATTCAAACCTTTTTTCTTTATCAAAGCGCCCGTGCCTTTTAGTGCGTTAATTTTATGCGCGCTTATCGAATACATGTCTATATCTTTTGAAATTCTATAAGGAATTTTACCATAAGCTTGCACACCGTCAACGTGAAAAACAATTTTGCTATTAATTTCTTTAAGTTTTTTCCCGATATAATTAACGTCGTTAATTGCGCCTGTTTCATTGTTAACGTGCATTATTGATACAAAATCTGCTTTAGTATTTTTTACTATTTCAAAAAGATTCTCAGTATCGACTGCCCCATCTTTTAGCAATGATGCAAATTCAACGTGGTGGCCACGATTTTTAAGCTCTAAAAAACATTTGTAAACTGCAGAGTGTTCACCTTTATCGGTAACAAACACACCCCTTTTTACAGAACAAAATATCGCGGTATTATTACTTTCAGAGCCACAAGACGTAAAAATTAAATCGTGATTAGTTGCACCTATATTCTTAAGCAAATTTTCACGCGCTAATTTAAGCTCTTTTGAAACACTTAAACCAACGTTGTATAACGCAGAAGGATTATAAAAACAATCGCTATTAAATTTTTCTGCAAGTTTTAATGCGTCAACAGATGGTTTTGTTGTCGCAGCATTATCCAAGTATATCATTTATAATCCTCTTCTAAAACACCTCTTCTAGAATATTGCAATATTGCTTTTATAAATTTTTCGCTACATTCTAAAACGTAGAGTGTTCTAATTGAATTTGCGCTTACTACTAAATAGAAAAAATCCGTTCCGGGGGTTGGAATTTCATTAGATGACAAAACTAATTTCTTAACATCTTGCATTTGAACGTATTTTAAAAAGGTTCGACTGCCAAATTTACCTATACAGTCAATATTTTTGCAATCGAAAATAGAAATAAAAATTCTTTTTTTGTTTTTAATAACCTTTGAAAATCTTATAGACCCTGAAACTAAAATATAGTCGTAATCAACGTAAAATCTCTTTTTGAATTTTGTTAATAACACGCCAACCGTAATAAATAAAGCAACAGGAAGTAAAGTCATTAGTAAATTCAAAATGAGAGAGCCTTTATTGTAATCGTAAAGCATAAAAAATATTATTGCCATAAAACCAGCAACGGTGAATGATATAATTCCTAATATGGAAATAATTGAATATTTTAGTGATGCTACTTTTGGATTTTGTATTATGGAACACTCTTCGTAAATTTCTTCTCTCATAATAAACCTACTTTAATTTAATAATGGTAACACCGTTTTCACCTTCGCCGTAATTACCACGCCTAAATTCTTTAACGTTTTTATCAGTTTTAAGATAATCTCTAATTGCTTTAAGTAAAATCCCTTCCCCAACGCCGTGAATAACCTTAATCTCTTCAAGTCCGTTAACAACAGCTTGGTCAATAAACATTTGCACTTCCTCAAGCGCTTCAAATGAATTTTTGCCTAGAACGTTAATTTCACTTTTTGGTAATGCCAGCCCAGACCTTTTAACTATTTTAATATTTTCTTTGCTTTCTTTTATTTGTTCTTGATTATATAGGTCGGAAATTTTTACTTTGGTTTTAATAGAACCAAACATAACTTCTGCCTCG
The DNA here is from genome assembly GCA_045647825.1 of Christensenellaceae bacterium. Classification (GTDB taxonomy): domain Bacteria; phylum Bacillota; class Clostridia; order Christensenellales; family Borkfalkiaceae; genus UBA1259. The sequence goes on along the minus strand of JAZRMS010000007.1, from coordinate 765 downwards.
CCCCTATCTTGTCTAACAGAAATTATTTTAGCATAAGTGCCAAGTGATGAAACGTAAACCCTATTGCCAACCTTTAATTCGTTTCCTTTACTTTTAATCATTTGTAAAGGCTTATCGTCATCTTCAACAGATAAATATCTGCTATTTTTTAGTCGATTTTTAAGTTCGCTTGCTCTAAACACTTCTTTACTTTCAAGTTCGGCATTTTTAAGAATTTTTTTAAGTTCAAAAATAATTTCTTCTGCCTCTGAAAGCTTATCTGCAACAATTCGTTTTGTTTCTTGTTTAGCGTTAAGATAAATTTTTTCTCTTTCTGCTTTAATTTTCTCTTTTTCACTAGTTATATATTCTAGTTCACTTTCTTTTTCGGCTCTAATATGCTCTAATTCGGTATTAAGTCTTTCAGTTTCTCTTCTACTTTCTTCTGCTTTCTTTAACACATTTTCAAAAGAAATTTTTTCATTAGAAAGGTTTGAAAGAGCATCTAAAATAACGTCTTCATTAAGTCCTAAAATTTTTGCAATATCAATAGCGTTTGAACTGCCCGGTATACCTATATTAAGTTTATACATAGGTCTTAACGTTTTAGCATCAAATTCCATTGATGCATTTTCAATCTTTTCACTTTCTATCGCAAACTCTTTTAGATTCGAATAGTGAGTAGTAATAATTCCATAACAATTCTTTTCAAGCAACTTTTTTATTATTGCAAGCGCAAGCGCACTGCCTTCGTCAGGATCAGTACCAGCGCCTATTTCGTCAATT
>JAZRMS010000006.1:0-12372 GCA_045647825.1 Christensenellaceae bacterium | reverse complement strand
CGCTTTTTAGCCTCTTCTAAAGCAGTCAAATATTCATCCATTTCGCTCTTTTTTGCAAAAGCAGTTCCATAAATACGGGTGAGCATTTTATTCTTCTCATCCCCTCTCCAGTAAGCGCCGGTAATAGAAGTGAGCTTAAACGCTTTAATTTTACCTGTTGATGGAAGGTGTGGACCACGGCATAAATCAATAAAGTCGCCTTGTTTATAGCAAGAAATAACGCTACCAGCAGGCAAATCGTTTATAAGTTCTACCTTATATGGTTCAGAGAAATTCTTGAACATTTTAACAGCGTCTTTTTTGCCGTATTCGATACGTTCAATAGGAAGATCATTTTTAATAATGTCTTTCATTTCGCTCTCTATCTTGATTAAGTCTGCTTGTGAAATAGGCGTTTTGAACTCTATGTCATAATAAAATCCATTTTCAATAGTAGGCCCTATTGCAAGCTTGCTTGTTGGGAAAATGTTCTTTACTGCTTGAGCAAGAACGTGAGATGTTGTGTGACGATAAACGTCTAACCCTTCCTTATCTTTAAGGGTAATAATTTGTAATTCGCAATCCTTTTCAATAACTGCGCTTAAATCAACCAAAACACCGTCTACTTTACCGCAAACTGCGTTTCTCCATAAACCTTCAGAAATAGTTTTTGCAACGTCTGAAACGGTAACCGGCGCATCAAAATTCAAAGCCGAGCCGTCTTTCAATGTAATTTGCATAATATCCTCCTAAAATAAAAAGTCCTTAAACCGAAGTTTAAGGACGAAATAATTTCCGCGTTTCCACCTTAATTGCCGTTAAAAAAACAGCCTCTCTTTTCGCATAAAAGTTGCGATAACTTTTGCCAACACGGTGGTTTCGCCATCTTTTTTCGCTATGGGTATCACAGCCACACCCACTCTCTTGAAACGATATTAAAGACACTACTTGTCCGCGCTTAACGCAAATTTAGATTAGTATTATAATATACTAATTTTTATTTTTTGTCAACGCTTTTTAATTAGATATTTAACCCAAATTCACCTAAAGACAATCCTATTATCAAAATATTCTCTCAAATAGTATTCGTCGTCCTTTGAAATGTCCCCATTTAATTCTATTTCGCCACAGCAACTAAGCAAAGCCTCTCTCAATAAAATAGCATTTTCCCCGCCCATTAACGTGTTTCTTTTTAGTTTTCTATAGTGACAATCATAAACAACCCCGTCCTCAACGTAAATTCGTTTTCGCTTGTTTTCTAGCAAGTATGATATAAATTCTTTTAATTGCGAAGATAAAAAGCAGTTTGGAACGTAAGAAATAACGTCTTGCCATTTTTTCTTTAACGCTTTCAATCTAAAATTAAATATTCCATCAACGGTAACGTCGTCAAACTGCTTTATTTTTTCTATTGTATACCTTTTATCATCCTCTAAATCTGCCGCGATTAAACTTGTGAGCAAAATTTCTTTTTCTACAGCGCTTAATCCCCCTACTTTTAAGTTATTCTTAAAATAATCATACTTATATTTGATTGCTATAACCTCTGCAACCTTATCACATATTTCCATTTTTATAACGTCAGAATAGCAATCAGATGAATTTATGGAAAGAACTATTCTATCCACTTTTTCTTCAAGCCTAACGGCACTTCCCGCATAAGCACAAGTTTCCATAATGGATGACTGAACGTATAGCAAATTGTTTTTACCCAATGAGTTTTCGGTTATTGATATTAATTTCATACAGCGTTTAGTTTGCGCTCCAAAAGGTTTTTTATTTGTAAAATTCAATACTTTTTTCTTTTGCTTTACTTAACGTTTCTTTATTATCCTTAAAACTAGTTTTGTTAATTCCGACCCTATGATTATCAAAGAAGAAAGCAAAATTGCTTTTATCCAAGAATTTATTGTCATAGGAAGTATTCCAAATATTTGGTATCCCACTTGAACGATAAAAAAATGCAACAAGAACACGCACGCAAACGTAATTACCATAACTTTATTTTTACCAATGCTCTTAAATATGCTTTCAACCCCAAGTTCTCTACAATTAAATGCGTTAAACAATTGAAAAAGAATAAATATGGTGAAAAGAACGCTTTTTTGTTGTTCGTTTGGAACGTTTAAGAAATTATAGGTATATTGCAAAATCATTGCCACACCTATTACAATAGCGCCGACTAATATACGCATAAACATTCCAAAAGACACAATCCCGCTAGACTTTTTTATCGGATTTAAGTTCATAAGTTTTTTATTTGCTTTCTCTAGTCCAAGAGTTAGCGCAGGTGGCCCATCCATTATTATATTTATCCAAAGAAGTTGAAAGGTGTTAAACGGTGCTTCACCACCCAAAAGCGCACACACGGTTATAAACAGCAATGCAGACAAATTAACAGTTAACTGAAAAAGTATAAATCTTTGCAAATTCTTATAAACGTTTCTTCCAAAGGAAATTGCTTTAACAACCGTCATAAAACTATCGTCTAAAAGCACAACGTCCGCCGCCTCTTTAGCAATTTCACTTCCACTAATCCCCATTGCTATCCCAACGTCTGCGTGCTTTATTGCGGGCGCATCGTTAATTCCATCGCCAGTAACTGCAACAATTTCACCCGAACTTTTTAACGCGTTTACTATTTTAAGTTTTAGATTCGGTGTACTTCTTGAAATAACGCTAACTTTCTTTAACGTTTTAGAAAGTTGAATATCCGTTAAATTTTCCAAGGCGTCTGCATCAACAACTTCGCTTTCATCAACCACTAATTTTAACTTTTTAGCAATTGATAGCGCAGTTGTTTTATTGTCGCCCGTAAGCATTTTTATCTTTATTCCTGCTTTTTTACAATATTTCACCGCATCAAACACTTCTTTTCTAATCGGATCTTCAATAGCCACAAAACCATCGTAAACGTATTCTACTTTTTCTACATTTTCTTCACTATCATAATGCGCAAAACACAACACCCTTTTTGCTTTCTTTTGTCTAGCGGTTATTTGTTCTCTTATATACTCAATTTGTTCTCTACTCAAATTACACTTATTAAGGATTTTTTCGGGCGCGCCTTTTATTAACGTTCTTTTTGTATCTTTATATTTTATTGTAGTTGACATTGTTTTTTTATCGCTACTAAAAGGCTCTCTATCAACGACTTCAAACGATTTCCTATAAGAACAATAATCATTATTCTTGCTACTTTTAACGTAAGCCTCAATTAGCGCGCATTCTGTAGGATTTCCGTTAAACACGACCTTTTTTCCATTAAATTGTATTTCCGCCGTACTATTACATATAAAATTTTGATACAACGCCTCACTAAACGAACTTTCAAACGAAGAGCAAAACCCACTAGTGCAAACTTCAACTACTTTCATTTTATTTTCCGTTATAGTGCCCGTTTTATCAGTACATATAACGCTTATTGCCCCTGCCGTTTCCGTTGCAGTCATCTTTTTAATAAGCGCGTTTTCTTTGGCTAGTTTTATCATATTAAGCGCAAGGGATACTGCAACTATTGTCGGCAAACCTTCTGGAACAGCAGCAACTATTAATACTATGCACGAAACGAATAGCGATTGAACACCGCCAAAAGTTAAACCATTAGTCAAATAGAGTTTTATGACTGAAATTATAAACACGATTATAGAAACTATTGCACCTATTATAGATATAGTTTTACCTAGCTTGTTTAACTTTTGTTGCAATGGAGAATTTTCCGTGTCCTTATCCGTTAATGCACTAGCTATTCCACCTATTTCTGTTTTGTCGCCAACAGCAGTAACAATCATTTTTCCATTGCCAGAAACCACAAAAGTACCAGAAAAAACACAGTTATTCCTTTCTGCAAGCGTTGTTTTTTCTTTTAATACTAATTCTGCATTTTTATCAACCGCGTTACTTTCGCCCGTTAACGTAGACTCATCAACAGATAAAGATTGACTGCTAATAAGCCTTCCATCAGCAATAATTTTGTCGCCACTTTCTAAAAAGACAACGTCGCCAACTACAACGTCTGACTGTCTAACCACAATGGTTTGACCTTGTCTTATCACTCTGATTTTTGCATTATCATATATTTTGTTTAGTGCGTTAAATGCTTTTTCCGAACTGCCTTCCATAAATAGAGTTATTGAAACTGACAAAAATATTGCAAACAGAATACCTGCACATTCAACAAAATCCCCTTCTCCACTCTTAAAATATTTACCCAAGTTCGTTCCTAATGCCAAAATAAAACCAAATGCCAAAATCAAAATCATAGGTTCTTTTAAAGAGTCTATAATTTTAGAAAATATTCCCTTTTTCTTTTTTTTGCTCAAAACGTTTTTTCCATAAAGGGAAATATTTTTATTAAAAGCGCTATAACTTAAGCCGTCGTTTATATCCGTGCCAAACAAATTTGCTACTTCAATTGCGTTTTTATCGTGAAATGACATAAGCACCTCCGTTTTCACTCTAAAAATTATGCTAATAAATTCAATTATATGATTTAATAATTGGACAAACGTTTTAAATTGTGCTAAACTATATTTAGAACTAATGAGGTGGTATTATGAACAAAATTCATATCGTTGATATTTGTGGCTATAAAGCCGAATTACCTATTCTTCCCCTTCCTAGCGGAATAAGCATTGCTTTTTTCAATCTTCACGGTGATCCAGTCCTTACTGAACATTGTGGAAAACAAATTGCAAAGCTAATCACAGATTCAGAAGTTATTATTACAGCTGAATCAAAAGGATTGCAACTTGCTCACGTTGTCGCAAGGGAATTAGGACACAAAAACTATGCAGTAGCAAGAAAATCTCTTAAACTTTATATGCAAGATGGAATTAGCGTTGAATACGGCTCTTCTATTACTACCGGAAAAGAACAATGCTTTTATCTCTCTGCAAAAGATACGGATTTAATCAAAGGCAAAAAGGTTGCTATCGTTGACGACGTTGTTTCTACCGGTGAAAGCCTTAAAGGTCTTGAAATGCTCATTGAAAAAGCAGGCGGTATTGTTAATCAAAAGATGTTCGTTCTTGCAGAAGCAGACGCAAAAGACAGAAAGGACGTTACGTATCTAGCAAGCATTCCACTTTTCAAATAATTATATAAAAAGTAAACGCCTTGATTTTTCAAGGCGTTTTTATATTTCATTTAAAAAGATAAAACGCCGAAATTCGGCGCTTTACCTCAGGAAAAAGTTTATTGAGAGTGTGGGCAAATTTAATGAGAAAGGGGTTTCCCCTATCTACACGTTTATATTAGCAGATGAAACTTGAATTTATATTGAATTTACTTAAATTTTAAACTTTTTTATTTTTTTATTTTATTCTTAACTTTTAAGACATTTTCAATTATTATATGGTATAATAAAAATATGAATATTTTATTAGTAGATGATGAGCGCCAGTTAACTGATGCGCTTGCAACAATTTTAAGACAAAATAAATACTCTGTAGATTGCGCTTACGATGGTGAAGAAGGTTTAAACCTTGCACTATCCGGCATTTATGATTTTATTATTTTAGATATTATGATGCCAAAGATAGACGGGTTTTCTCTACTTAAAATTTTAAGACAGAAAAAAATTGACGCGCCTATTTTAATGCTCTCTGCAAAATCCGAAATTTCAGATAAAATCGACGGATTAAATCTAGGCGCTGACGATTATATTACAAAACCTTTCAACACCGAAGAGTTGCTTGCAAGAATTAAAGCAAGACTAAGAAGAAAAGATACCTTTACCGGTGACGTTTTAACTTATAACGATATTTCACTAGATAGGAATTCTTTTGAACTTTTCAAAGGCGATAAAAGAATAACTCTTGGCAAAAAAGAATTTCAAATTTTAGAAATGCTTATTCTAAATATCGGTAAAATAATTGAAAAAGAAAAGTTTATAGAAAAAATTTGGGGTTACGATACTGATGCCGAATACAATACGGTTGAAGTTTATTTGTCTTTTATAAGAAAGAAATTTAACGCAGTCGGTATAAATACCGAAATCAAATCCATTCGTGGAATAGGCTATACTCTTGGAGAAATGAAATGATTAAAAGAGCGCAAATAAGTTTTATTTGCATAACAATGTCTATACTTTTCGCGGTATTTGCTATCATTTGTGCTGGAATTTACTACTTAATGTATAAATTCACCGAAAGAAACGTTAACAAAATTCTTGACGACTCGCACGCCACTTATCAAATGCTTGAAACGGAAGGAATAATCCCGTCTTGTGCTATTTCAAAAGTGACCTTTTCAGTTCAAAATGATGAATATTATTACGAATATTGGTTTGACGATAACGTTTTTACAAACAATACTGTTAAAGAATTAATAGAAACTGCCTTTTCAAGACCTTACTTAAACGGAAATATAGGCAAAACGTATTATAAAATATATGATTTGAACACAATTCCTAGCAGTTATTTACTTGTGGCAACTGATGCAACACTACTTTTTAACATGTTTGAAAGCAACGTTGCCTCTGGACTTTTAATTGTTTTAGGAATATATCTAATACTATTTTACTTGGTATATAGAATTTCCTTTTCGGTCTTTTCCCCACTTAGAGAAATGTTTAACAAGCAAAAGCAATTTATATCAGATGCAAGCCACGAATTAAAAACGCCACTAGCAATTATTTCTGCAAACACAGACGTTTTAAGTTCGCAAACTGACAATGCTTGGCTTTCAAACATAAAAGCGCAAACGAAAAGAATGAACACCCTAGTTAGCGACATGCTAACATTAACAAAACTTGATGAGGGAAGAAAAAAATATTCTGCAATAGAATTTTCACTTTCAGATGAAACGCTTAATACAGCCCTTCAATTTGACGCTTTGGCTTTTGAAAAAGGAAAAACTATAAAGACGGACGTTGTTCCAAACGTTAAAATTAATGCAGATATTCATGCTTTTAAGCAAATTTTAACTATACTTTTAGATAATGCAATAAAATATGCCCTTGATAATAGCGAAATTTTAGTCACGTTAAAAAAAGAAAACGGAAAGACAATGCTTTCCGTTATGAATTTTGGAAGTGACGTTCCTGACGGGGAATCAGAAAAAATTTTTGAACGCTTTTATCGTGGAGACCAATCTCGCTCTAGACAATCTGGCGGTAGTGGTTTGGGATTGTCTATTGCAAAAAGCATTTCAGATGCTAACAAGTGGAAAATTTCCGCAGTTTCACACCTAAATCATTCAATGACAGTTACTATTGTTTTTTAATTTCTTCAACTTCAAAACCAACTAAATTTACAGCTTTTTCTATAACCATATCGGTAACGCTTGAATCGACATCAAGCGTTGCCGTTTTTGTTTTTAAATCCACTTCTACCTTAAAAATTCCTTCAATTTGACTTAAAGAATCAAAAACCTTTTTAACACAATGATTGCAATGCATTCCTTGTATAAGAACTTTAATATTTTTAAGGTTTTTAGGTGTTTTTTTCTTTATTTTTCTGTTTTTTTCAGTAAGTCTTAACGCATTTGTAACGACAAACAACGAACTACAACACATTAGCGCAGAAGCAATTATAGGGGTTAAAGTTATGCCGACAAACGAAAGAGCGCCACCAGCAACGGGAATTGCTAGCATATTATAAATAAACGCCCAAAATAGATTTTGTTTTATAACCCTAAACGATTTTTTGGAAATATCAATCGCTTTTACTATGGACAATAGATTTCCGTTTGCAATAACCAAGTCTGCACTATCAATGGCAACGTCCGTTCCCGTTCCCATTGCAATTCCAATGTGCGAACTTTTTAGTGCCGGACTATCGTTTATTCCGTCCCCTACCATAGAAGTAAAGTAACCTTGCTGTTTATACTTTTCAACGATAGAATATTTATCTTCTGGCAAAACTTCCCATTCGACTTCGCTTATTCCAACCTCGTTTGCTATCCTTTTTGCAACACCTTGATTATCGCCTGTTACGATAACCGTTTTTATATTGAGTTCGGAAAGTTTTTCTATCGTTTCTTTTGCCTCTAGTTTAAGATTATCTGAAAGTGCAAACACAGAAACTAATTGTATTTCATCTGCAAAATAGATTATAGTTTTATTTTCAAATTCTTTATCAAGGCTTGGCAAATCTATATCTAAAGGTAAAATTTCTCTGTTTCCTATATAGTATTTAACACCGTCTATCTTTCCAACAATTCCTTTGCCTATAACGTATTCATAGTCTTCAATTTTTTTATCGCTATCACCACAATAATTAATAATACATTCTGCTAACGGGTGCGAAGATTTCTTTTCTAGCGCTGAAACCAAAGGAAATATTACTTCGTTAGATTCACCTGTAAAATTCAAATATTCACTAACGCTTGGCTTACCTGTAGTTAAAGTTGCCGTTTTATCAAGCATCATAAGGTTTATTTTGCTCAAATTTTCAAGTGTTTGTGCATTTTTAAATAGTATTCCGTGTTTTGCAGAAGTTCCCGTTGCAGAAACAACGGCAACTGGCGTTGCTAAACCCAAAGCGCAAGGACAAGATATCACCAAAACGCTTATACCAAAATTAAACGCAGAATACACGTCACTAGATATTATAATCCAAATTATAAACGTTAAAAGAGCAAGCGAAAAAACGATAGGAACAAACACACCCGCCACTTTATCTACAAGCTTTTGAACGGGCGCTTTACTTTGCCCTGCTTTTTTAACAGTCTGTATAATTTTAGAAAATAAGGTTTGTTCGCCAACGTTTATAGCCCTTACCAACAAATACCCTTCTTTAACTATAACGCCAGAACTAATATTATCGTTTACACTAACTTCTCTTGGTATACTCTCGCCCGTTATAGCAGAACTATCAACACCAGCGTGTCCCTCAATTACTTGTCCGTCAACAGTAACGTAATCCCCTGCTTTTAGAATTACTATATCGTTTTCTTTAAGCAAGGAATTAAGAACGATTTTTTCTTTTCCATCAACTAATATAGTCGTTGTTTTCGGCAGTAAATTGTTGAGTTTTTCTATTGCGTCGCCCGTTTTGTTTTTAGATATTTCCTCTATATATTTTCCAAGCGTAACAAGTGTTAAAACCATTGCTGCAGAATCATAATAAACGTGCCCAACTTCTCTACCCAAAAAGCAAGATATGGTTAAAACTAAACTAAATATAATAGCAGAGCTTGCGCCTAGAGTTATAAGCGTGTCCATATTAGGCATTTTATTTAAAACTGCCTTTGTTCCATTGATAAAAAATTTTCTATTAATAACCACGATAATCGCAGTCAAAACAAACTGCAACAAGTAGTTGATTTTAACGTATGGCAACGGAAAGTTTAACGCTCCGCCAAGGCACAAATACATTAGTGGGGCAAGAATAATAATTGACCAAATTAACCTTCTTTTTAATAGTTTTGCATCACTTAAAAGGTCTTTTTCTCCATCAATTTTTGCAGTATAGCCAAGTTTAACCACAGTTTCTATTATTTTTTCCAAAGCTATCACGTTTTGATCAAACTCAACGGACATTTCCTTGCTAATTAACGAAACTTCTGCGTTTACAACCCCGTTTAGCCCTTTAACTGCCTTTTCTATTCCCATTGAACAAGCCGAACAGCTCATTCCACCTATAATAAATCTTTGTTTCATATCTTTATTTTAACACTAAAAAACTTAAAATTCAAGCAGAATTTTTCTTTTTTAATAAAAAATGCAGTTGTTTTACAACTGCATTTAAATCAATTTTTAATTCTTAATATATCACCGCTAGAAAGCTTAACGTCCGTATAAAGTTTTAGTGTTTGTTGAACGATTTTTGCATCATCAACTATATTTCCCTTTAGGTCTTCTAGTTTTTCTACTTTTATAATTTTGTTAAAACTTTCACTTGGTGATAACACTTCAAGCTCGTCACCAACCTTAAATCTATTGCGCATTTCAACTAGTGCATAGCCACTATTTTCGTTTCCTTCTAAAACGTTCGCAATAAATTTATGAGTGCCTTTGCTTTGGCTGTCATCATAGTTTACCGTTCTATTGTTTTCGCCGTTAATATAAGCAATCGTGTACTCTCTATGCGCAGTCTTTTTAAGTTCGTTTTGGAAAAGTGGATTATCCTTAAAATCACGACCAGTTTCATAATAAGAATCAAGAGCGCGCCTATATGCGTTAACCACAGTTGCCAAATAGTATTCCGATTTCATTCTTCCTTCTATCTTAAAAGAGCATACCCCTGCATCAGAAAGTTCTGCGATATAGTCAAGCAAGTTAAGGTCTTTACTATTCATAATATAAGTTCCGCGCTCATCTTCTTGCATTTCAAGATATCCGCATTCAGAATCTTTTTCTCTTATCTCATAATGCCACCTACACGCTTGAACACACTCACCACGATTACTGCTACGACCAGTTCTATAATCAGAAAGCAAGCATCTTCCACTGTAAGAAATGCACATTGCACCGTGGATAAAAGTTTCTATTTCCATATCTGGCACTTTTTTTGATATAGTTTCTATTTCTTTTAATGATAGTTCTCTTGCTAAAATCACCCTTTTTACACCGTGATTTTTCCAAAACTCAACCGTTTTATAATTTAACGTGTTCGCTTGCGTAGAAAGATTTATTGGCAAATTTGGCGCAACTTCTCTGGCAAGATAAATCAACCCCGTGTCTGAAACGATAGCACCATCTACCCCTACTTTTTCTAAAAATTTAAAGTATTCGCTTGCCTTGTCAATATCGTCGTTTCTACCAAAAATATTAACGGTTACGTAAATCTTTTTTCCAAGGTTATGTACGTATTTAACAGCCTCTTCTATTTCCTCGTTAGAAAAGTTGCCAGCAAGAGCGCGAAGGCTGAACTGCTTGCCCCCGATATATACTGCATCTGCACCGAAATATAGTGCCGTTTTTAGTTTTGTCATGTCGCCAGCCGGCGATAAAAGTTCGATTTTTCTCATTTTAGTTTTCTCGTTATGCTAACCCCGTCTTCAATATCAATAATTTCCGTTTGTAAATCATTAGAATTCGTTACGGCAGTTAGGTAATTCTCCATACTGTGTTTTGTCGTATTAAATCTGTGTGGCGTTTTTACTTTATCACCAACGTATCCCCTGAATAGCACGTTGTCTGCAAAAATTATTCCACCAACTTTAAGAACGCTTAATAGGTGTGGCAAATACTCAAAATAATGTCCTTTTGGCCCATCCAAAAATATAAAATCGTATTCGCCCGTTAAAACAGGTATTATCTCTGACGCATCACCTTGAAAAACCTTTGCCCTATCACTCAATCCAAATTTTGCAAAATTTTCTCTTGATGCTTTTACCCTTTCTTCTATTATTTCTATTCCCGTAAGGCTAGCTTTTTTATTAGTCAAAAGCATTGCAATACTTGAAAGCCCAAGGTTAACACCTATTTCAAGAATTTTTTGCGAATTTTCTCTCTTTATCGTTTCAAGCAACAATTCAAAGGATTTGTCGCGAAGTATTGGTTCGCCGTGCTTTTTAGCCTCTTCTCTTAACGTGATAACTCTTTCCAACTTAATCCACCAAAATTATAGGCAAAATCATAGGATTTTTCTTTATTGCTCTAAACACAAAATTCTTTATGCTTTTCCTTATGATATTGCTTAATTCTTCCTCATTTTTAACTGCTCTCAAATCAACTTGATTTAATGCGTTAGTTAAGTTCGCTTTCAACTCTTTGACAAAGGTTTCTTCTAAAACAAGACCTTTCGTTACAATTTTCACAGTCTTTACACTAACGCTCAATTCGTCTAGCGAAACGACTATGGTTATAAGCCCGTCTTCTGCAAGATGAACTCTTTCACGAATAACCGAACTATCCGAAACGTCTATTCCAACGCCATCAACAAATCTAGAACCAGATGGGAATCTATCGCCAAAACGCATTGTGTCTTGTGTCAATTCAACGGTATCCCCTATGTCTGCAATAAGAATATTGCTTTCCTTCATACCAACTTTTTGTGCAAGTTGCGCATGCTTTTTAAGATGACGATATTCGCCGTGTACCGGTATAAAGAATTTAGGTTTAACTAACGAATGAAGAACTTTCAGTTCGTCTTTACAAGCGTGACCAGAAACGTGAATAGGCTCAAGTGATTCGTAAACTACTTCTGCACCAAGTCTATAAAGTTTGTTGATTACTCCGTAAATCATCTTTTCGTTTCCTGGAATTACAGACGCGCTTATAACAACGGTGTCGTTTTTCCCTATTACAACTTTGTTAAATTCGCCACTAGCCATTCTAGTTAACGCACTCATAGGCTCACCTTGTGTGCCTGTAGAAACGATTAAAATCTCTTCATCTTTGAAATTCTTTATTCGTTCCAAATCTACAATTAAACCGTCTTGAATATTAAGTTCACCTATTTTGGATGCAGATTCTGCAATATTTATCATACTGCGCCCAGA
>JAZRMS010000005.1:0-1841 GCA_045647825.1 Christensenellaceae bacterium | reverse complement strand
TAAAGGTCCGTATGCTTGACAAGCACGATAGTCTTGACCTTCTTTATCCATACCGAAAGCGTTCCACGCTGCTGGACGATAAACTTTTTCTTCTGGTACGTTATGCATACATACTGGAATACGAAGCATTGAACATAGAGTAATTAAGTCTGCACCTATATGTCCATATGAAATTGCGCCGTGGTTTGCACCCCAATTATTCATAACGTCATAAGCACTCTTAAAAGCGCCTTTTCCCGTAATTCTTGGTGCAAACCAAGTGCAAGGCCAAGTGTAGTCCGTTCTCTTCCAAAGTTTATCAGTTACTTCGTCTGGAAGTGAAACCGTCCAACCTTCTGCAATTTGCATTACAGGACCCAAGCCCTTAACCATATTAAGTCTAATCATAGTGCAAGGCATTTCTGCTTTGGTTACGAAACGGCTTGAATATCCACCGCCACGGAAGTAACCTAAATCTGCATACGGCCAAGTGGTTGCTTTCATACAAGCGTCTATATCCTTATCCGTCATATCAAACCATTTTTTCATAACGGCGTTTCCATTTTCATCTTTAACTTCGCCACAAGCGTCTACGCAAGCCGCACCAGAGTTAATTAGGTGGATAAATCCGTCTGATTCTTTTGCCTTTCCTTCTATTTCATAACCAGTAACTCTCTTTACTGCATCACCAGACCAATACGTTCTAACGTCAGCAAAAATTTGTGCGCGATTTGTTAGTAATTTACCAAACAACATACTAACGCCGTTCAACGTATCATTTTCAGTCGCTAGAATATAAGGCTCTCTCTTTCCGTTCCAGTCGAACGAAGAGTTTAATATACTTTCTGGGAAGTCGCAGTTGGGATAAAAGTCCGTCCATTGTCTTTGACCTTGGAAACCTGCAACGATTGCGTTGTGCCCCACCTTTTCTTCTTCTGCAAAATCAGGAAGATTTTGGTTGCCGTTCATTAAATCTTTTATAATGCACGCCATTTTAGCCGTAAATTCCCAATCTTTTTCCTTTTGCTCATCACTTCTTTGCAATTCTTTTGGGTTTTTATCAAAGTCTGCGTTGCATTTTTCTTTTATCCAATTTAACGCCTTTTCGTATTCTTTTTGATCGAAAATGCCTTCAGTCATTCTTCTTATAACTTCAACTTCGTCAACGCTTTCAACTCTCATTCCAAGGTATTCTTCAAAGAAATCAACGTCTATGATAGAACCACCGATACCCATACATATAGAGCCGATTTCCAAGTATGATTTACTTCTCATAGTAGCAACGGCAACGCCCGCCCTTGCAAAGCGCAAAATCTTTTCTGCAACGTCATCTGGAATAGAAGTGTCGTCCATATCTTGAACGTCGTGCCCATATATACCAAACGCTGGAAGACCTTTTTGAGCGTGACTTGCTAAAACTGCCGCAAGATATACAGCCCCCGGTCTTTCTGTTCCGTTAAAGCCCCAAACTGCTTTGATAGTCATAGGGTCCATATCCATAGTTTCAGAGCCATAGCACCAACAAGGCGTTACGGTTAGCGTTACGTCTACACCAGCTTTTTTAAACTTATCAGCACAAGCGGCAGCCTCTGCAACTCTACCGATAGTAGTGTCTGCAACAACTACTTTAACAGGCTCTCCGTTTGAGTATTTTAGGTTTTCTTCTATAAGTTTTGCAGCAGAACGAGCCATATTCATAGTTTGAACTTCCAAACTTTCACGAACTTTTTGTGGTCCGCGTCTTCCGTCTATGGTCGGTCTTATGCCGATAACTGGATAATCACCCACTAACCTTGATTTTGCCATAATAAATCTCCTAATATTTGTTGATTTTTTCTTTTTATAATAGTATAATATAGAAA
>JAZRMS010000004.1:0-4676 GCA_045647825.1 Christensenellaceae bacterium | reverse complement strand
TGAAAAAATATGGTATTATATTAAGCGCTTTGGGCGTTCCTCTTGCATATAAAAAATCACAAATGACAATGAACGCTTGATTAAAAACGGAGGTAAAAGCAAAATGAACAGCATAATTGATGCAATTAACCAAGAAAACGTAAAGGCAAATATTCCTGAATTTAACGTTGGTGACACCGTTAAAGTAATGGTAAAGGTTATTGAAGGCGACAGAGAAAGATTACAAGCATTTGAAGGCATTGTAATTGCAAGAAAGCATGGTGGAATTAGTGAAACGTTTACCGTAAGAAGAATTTCTTTCGGTGTAGGCGTTGAAAAAACTTTCCCAATCCACTCACCAAAGGTTGCAGATATTCAAGTAGTAAGACGTGGTAAAGTACGTCGTGCAAAACTCTATTACTTGAGAGCAAGAACTGGTAAAGCTGCAAAAGTTAAAGAAGTAGCAAGATAAAAATCGGAAAACAAAGGACTTACCTAAAAAGGTAAGTTCTTTTTTTATGTTTTTTTAACTGCAAAGCATTTATTACACTAGCTTTTTAATTTTGTGCGCAAATTGTACTAATAAATAATTTACTTTTAAAATAAAATAATATATAATATTATACTGAGAAATTATAATGGGTAATTTTTAGGTGTAAACGAAATGATTGCTAAAATAACGAGTTTTGCAATATCTGGATTAGATGGGGTTTCGGTGTCCGTTGAAGTGGATATAAACAACGGATTGCCCGCCTTTGAAATAGTTGGGCTTGCAGATACCGCGGTAAAAGAATCAAAAGAGCGCGTACGTTCTGCAGTCAAGAATAGTGGAAGAACTATGCCAACCAAAAGGATTACTGCAAATTTAGCGCCTGCCGATTTGAAAAAAGAAGGCTCTGCACTAGACCTTCCTATTGCGATAGGCGTGCTTAAAGCAAGTGGACAGTTAGTTGCCGATACGGATGGAATAGTGTTTGTTGGCGAACTTTCGTTAGACGGAAATCTTCGCAGAATAAACGGAGTTTTGCCGATTATTATTTCTGCAAGAAGTTTAGGGTATACTAAATTCGTAGTTCCAAAGGACAATCAAAAAGAAGCGTCTTTCGTGGACGGGATAGAAGTTATAGGGGCAGAAAGCCTAAAACAGTTGATAGACCATTTATCAGGCTTAACTGCAATAGAGCCAGTGGAGAAACGCCTGTTCGTTTCAGAAAAAAGAAAAAGTGTCTATGATATCGACTTGTCGTTAGTAAAAGGTCAAAGCGTTGCAAAAAGAGCGCTAGAAGTTGCCGTTTCAGGCGGGCATAACATATTGTTTGTGGGCGCACCAGGAACAGGAAAGACAATGCTTGCAAAATGTATTCCAACAATAATGCCGGATATGACTTTTGAAGAAGCGCTAGAAACCACCAAAATTCACTCTGTTGCAGGCACGCTAAAAGATAGCGACGGAATAATTTTCAACCGTCCGTTTAGAAGTCCACACCATACTGCAACCACTATTTCTTTAACGGGTGGTGGCAGACCTTTAAGACCGGGGGAAATTAGTTTAGCGCATAATGGCGTTTTGTTCTTAGATGAATTGCCAGAGTATAATCGTTCAACATTAGAGGCGTTAAGACAACCTTTGGAAGATGGTGATATAACCGTTTCAAGAATTTTGGGTAGCGTAAATTATCCAGCAAACTTCATTCTTTGCGGTAGCATGAACCCCTGCCCTTGTGGGAACTATGGCTCTTCTGAAAAAGTTTGCACTTGCACCCCACAACAAATTGCAAAATACAAGGCGCGCCTTTCAGGGCCACTTTTGGACAGAATAGATATTCAAATTCACGTTGACGAAGTAAAATATTCAGAACTAACAACTTCTGAACAAGCAGAAACTTCTGAAATTGTTAGACAAAGAGTAAACAGAACGCGCAGAATACAAAAAGAAAGGTTTAAGGAAGACGGAATACTAACAAACGCCGATATGGGCGAAAAGCAAATAAACAAATATTGCCAACTAGGAAAGGAAAGCGAAGAACTTTTGAAAAAGGCTTATGAGTCGCTTCACCTTTCGCCTAGAGCAAGAAGTAGAATAATAAAGGTTGCAAGAACGATTGCCGATATGGATCTTTACGACGAAATTAGGCCAGAGCATATCCTAGAGGCGATAGGATATAGGCATTCGTAATTATGAAATACACTAACGAAGAATTGTGTTTGATATTTTTAGACAGCTTTTTGGGGCTTGAATATAAGCACAAAATAGAGTTGTTTAAGTTGATAAACGGCAAAACTCAAATAAAGTCTGTTATCGAACAGGAAAAAGAAAGAATAATAGAGCTTGTTGGGGAAAAGGAATATTCCACAATCCTAAATTCTGCTAACGCTGAATATTTTAAGTATATAGTAGATGGGCTTGAAAAGAAGGAAATAACTGCAGTTACGATAAAGTCTATTGCATATCC
The DNA here is from genome assembly GCA_045647825.1 of Christensenellaceae bacterium. Classification (GTDB taxonomy): domain Bacteria; phylum Bacillota; class Clostridia; order Christensenellales; family Borkfalkiaceae; genus UBA1259. Next base: position 2,244 of record JAZRMS010000004.1, on the reverse strand, counting down.
AAAATTTTTATCTCAAACGGAAATTCCACCTATCGTGCTATACGCCAAAGGTGATATAAGCCTATTGAACAATAAAGACAACTTTGCAATGGTTGGAAGTAGAAAAAACTTGCCACTTTCAATTAGTATTGCAGAAAATTTTGCTAGCGCTATTATCCAAGCGGGGATGACACCTGTTACGGGAATAGCAGAAGGGGTTGACGTTGCCGTGTTGAAGAAGGCGCTTGACAATAATGCAAAAGCCATTACGGTTATTGCAGGTGGGTTAGACAACGTCTATCCAAAATCACACGTTGAAATCGTGGAAAAGATTGCAAAAAACGGGCTAGTTATCAGCGAATATCCACCAGATACCGTGCCTATGCGCTTTCATTTCCCCGTTAGGAATAGAATAATATCTGCGCTTTCTAAAGGCGTGTTGATCGTTAGTGGTGGAATAAAAAGCGGAACAATGTATACGGCTGAATACGCAGAAGAGTATGGAAAAGATTTGTTTGCCGTGCCATATAGCCCAGGTGTTGTATCTGGTGCAGGGTGCAACGAACTTATAAAGAAAGGTGCGATTTTAGCCGATTCGCCAGAAGATATTTTATCTTTTTACGGCGTAGAGAAAAAAGAAGAAATTAAATTTGATTTTAATCAAAGTGAAAAAGAAATAATAAGAGCGTTAACTAACGGGGAACTGCACGTTGAAAAACTTGCAAGTGAGTTAGGAAAACGCGTGTTTGAAATAGCGCCCGATTTATCAATGCTTGAAATAAAAGGTGTGTTGGTAAAGAGTGGCAACGTTTACGGTTTAACCCGAAATGATTTGGAGGCATAAATGCAGTTAATTATCGTAGAATCACCACACAAAGCCAAAACTATTGAAAAGTTTTTAAAAGGCGATTATAAGGTAGACGCATCAAAGGGGCATATTAGAGATTTGCCCGTCAACTATATGGGCGTAAACCTAGCAAACAACTTTGAACCGCATTACGTTATTGCGCAAGAAAAGAAAAACGACATAAAGCGTTTAAGCGACATGGCTAAAAAAGCAGACAAAGTTTTTCTTGCAACCGACCCTGATAGAGAAGGAGAGGCAATTTCTTGGCACTTGGCAGAAGTTTTAGGGCTTGATCAAAACCAAAAAAATAGAATAGAGTTCAACGAAATTTCAGAGCGCGCAGTAAAAGAAGCGCTTGCTAGCCCAAGGCAAATAGACAAAAACTTAGTAGATGCGCAACAAGCAAGGCGCGTTCTTGATAGAATAGTTGGTTATAGCATTTCCCCTGCAGCGTCTTCAAGACTAAACGAAACGTTATCTGCAGGAAGAGTTCAATCGGTTGCCTTAAAAATGGTGGTGGATAGAGAGCGCGAAATTCAAGCGTTCGTTCCACAAGAATACTGGAACTTAAAAGCAGAAGTAAAGCCAGACGGAAAGAATAAATTTAGCGTTTTGCTTTGCGAAAAGAACGGAAAAAAATATAAACCTGCAAGCGAAGAAGAGGCGTTACAAGTAGAAAGCGTGTTAAAAAGTTCGCAATTTAAGGTTGCAAACGTAAAGCGCGCGTTAGTAAAATCGCACGCACCAGCACCTTTTATTACAAGTACCTTGCAACAAGATGGTTCAATAAAACTCAACTTAACAGCACCGCAAATAATGCAAATAGCGCAAAGATTATACGAAGGTGTGGAAACGCCAAACGGACACATTGCGTTAATAACTTATATGAGAACGGACTCTGTTAGAATTGCAGTAGACGCTCAAAAGAAAGCGCTTGAATTTATCAAGGCAAATTACGGCGAAGATTACGTTCCAGCAAAACCAAACGTATACCGCTCTAAAAAGGACGCTCAAGACGCTCACGAGGCAATTAGACCTATCGATATTAGACGCACGCCCGAAAGCGTTAAAGATTTCTTGGATAAAAACCAATATAGACTATACAAGTTGATTTACGATCGTTTTATTGCGTCGCAAATGGCAGAAGCAAAATACGATAGCGTTTCAGTTGAAGTTGGCGCAGACGTTTACGGATTGAAAACTAGCGGAAAAACCTTGGTGTTTAAGGGATATACGGTAATTTACGACGACACCAAAAAGGAAGAAGATGAAGAGGGTGGAAACGCATTGTTGCCATCTTTAAGCGACGGAGAATTGTTAAACCTAGTTGCACTATTAAAAGAGCAAAAATTTACAAAACCCCCAACGCGTTATACCGAAGCAACGCTTATTAAGCACATGGAAGATAAGGGTATAGG
>JAZRMS010000003.1:0-3558 GCA_045647825.1 Christensenellaceae bacterium | reverse complement strand
AACGGTTGGGTTTGAAACTCTAAACGGATATTCTTTTAGATTTCTTGCAAGCCTAACCCTGCTCATTATTATATTGCCCTGATAAAGGTCGGGATTAATAATGCCACTCATAATAGCCCCCTCCTTCTCAGTTCTTCGCTTAATTCCAGAATTTGCTCTGCAATTTCGTTAGCGTCGTCAAATCTTTTTTCTATCATTGCGCGCTCTTTCTCTTTGATTAGCATTTGATATTCGTTCAAGAGCGTTTTATCAAGCCCTGCAGCGTATGGCGTTTTTCCGACGTGCGCAGTCTGTCCTTGTATTTTCTTTAACGCAAGGACTATTTCACGCTCAAACGCTTTATAGCAAGTTGGACAACCTAACATGCTAGTTTTATAAAATTGTGATAATCTAGTTCCACATTCGGGACAAATTTTATCGTACATTATTCTAAAGTTTTTGCTAATTCCTTTATGTATTCGGCTGTTGCTAAACCGATTTCATCACTCTTTAATGCAAACTCAACGTTGGCTTTTATATAACCAAGTTTATCACCAACGTCGTATCTTTTACCTTCAAAACAGCTTGCTAAAAGTTCTCCATTTTCAGCTAAAAGGTCTAACGCGTCGGTTAGATATATTTCGCTTCCGTGTGGTTTAAGCGTTTTTAGCATTCCCATAACCTTGCCCGATAAAACGTATCTTCCTATTATTGCATTATTAGAAAGTGCTTCGGTTAAAGAGGGCTTTTCAACTATTGCGTTTACTTGCATAACCCCGTCAACTTCACTTTCTATGCCGATATTACCATACTTACTCACGTCGTCGCCAAACACTTCCATTGTTGCGATAACGCTTTTCCCCGTACTTTCATAAATTTCGGCAAGACGTTTCATACAAGGTTTTTGGTCACCTTCTGCATAAATAAGTTCGTCGCCTAAAAGTAGCGCAAACGGCTCGTCCTTTACGAAAGGTTCTGCGCAAAGTATTGCACCTGCTAGCCCGTTTGCAACTTCTTGAACAACGAATTTTATATTAAATCCAGAAGTGGTTTTTGCTATCTCATAAAGCTTTTGCTTTCCATCTGCAAGTAATCTTTCTTCTAGGTCATGATTTTTTGCAAAATGCTTTTCTATAACGCCAGAATCTGGGCTTACTACAACGATAATTTCCTCAATACCGATAGATGAAAGTTCTTCTACTATAAACTGAATAGTCGGCTTATCAAGAACGGAAAGCATAGGTTTTGGCACGGCTTTGGTTATAGGCAAAAATCTTGTACCTAGTCCCGCCGCCGGTATAATTGCTTTTTTGAGTTTAAACATGCTTATTTTTCCTTTTTCGTTTTTGTTTTATTTGAAATTTTCTTCTTCTAACGCTTTAATTTTAGCAACGCGTCTTGCGTGTCTTTCATCACCACTAAATGGTGTAGATAAAAACGCATCTACTATTTCCATAGCAAGTCCTGGCCCTACAACGCGTTCGCCAAACGCCAAAACGTTTGCATCGTTATGAAGTCTAGTCATCTTTGCAGAGAAAACGTCGTGGCAATGTCCACAACGAATGCCCTTAACCTTGTTTGCAACAATGCTCATTCCGATACCCGTTCCACAAATTAAAATACCCTTATCGCACTCGCCACTTGCAACGGCGTTTGCAACTTTAAGTGCATATTCGTTGTAGTCAACCGAAGTTTTGTCGTGACAACCAAAATCAACGTATTCTATTGACTTTCCTTTCAAATAATCTACTAGTAGTGGTTTTAAGTTTATTCCACCGTGGTCACATCCTATTGCTACTTTCATTTTTATTCTCCTTATTTCCTAATGATTTTACTTAATAATATCTCACACGCCTCTTCAAGTTGGCGCGAAGTTTTTTTATACAATTCTAAATCCCCACCAAATGGGTCTAAAACGTCGCCTAGCCCCGTTAGTTCGTTCATTGTTCTAACGTTAACGTATCCGTTCAAATAACGCTTGTGTTCCTCTGTCATACAAATAACCACGTCTGCAGTTTTCATTATTTTTGCGGTTAACACTTTGGACTTAAACCCATAAGGCTTATACCCCAAAAGTTTTAACGCCTTAAAAGAATTTTCGTTCATCTTTGAACCGGTTGCAACGCTTAAGCCTGCACTTGACACCCTTATATCAGTAATCCCCGATTGCTTTATTTTGTTTTTCATGATTATTTCTGCCATAGGGCTTCTGCAAGTGTTCCCCGTGCACACGAAAACTATCTTTCTCATCCGCAAGACTTCCTCATTCTATTCATTATTCCCATGTTAACACCACTTTCATCAGGCATTGCAATTGCTATAATTATATCTGCTTTGTTTTCACCTTCTAAAAGTTTGTCATATAGGTTAGATGCTATTTGTTCTGGCGTTTTACCAAGATTTAACAAGTTATAGCCGTCTAGCATTTTTGCAATGCTTTCGCTACACATTATGAAAGGTTTTTTACCTTCGCTCTCTTCTTGTTTATATCTATTTTTGGCTTCTTCCACTTGGTCGTTTTCAAACAAAACGGTTTGACAGCGTGGCTTATAGTGAGTGTATTTCACACCAGGGGAACGAACTTTATCCCCTTCTTTATGCTCTGCTATTTCTGAGCAACCGACCACGCTTTCTATCATTTCTTTAGTAACTAGCCCAGCCCTTAAAATCCTAGGGACTGAACAAGTTACGTCCAAAACCGTGCTCTCTATTCCACCCAAACATTTACCGCCGTCTAAAATCAGTTGTATCTTTCCGTTCAAATCGTTGTAAACGTGCTCAGCCGTCACAGGACTAGTGTGCTTTGAAAGGTTTGCACTAGGCGCAACTATAGGTCTATCAACCTTTTTAAGAAACTCTTGGCAACCTTTATGCGATGGCATTCTAACAGCCAAGGTTTCACCACGGCAAGTCGCCTCATCACACACAACCTTTTTGCTTTTGAATACAAGCGTTAACGGGCCCGGCATAAACGTTTCGATTAATTTTTTAACGTATTCTTGCTCAATAACAACCAAACTATTCAAGTCGTAATCTTTATGAACGTGCGCTATTAAAGGATTGTCGGTCGGTCTTCCCTTAACTTCAAAAATTTTCATTACTGCTTTTGGGTTTGTTCCGTCTGCAGCAAGCCCGTATACCGTTTCGGTGGGCATACCAACGACTTCACCTTTCAGTATCAATTCGCACGCCTCTTTAATGCTTTGCGCATTAATATCTTTTATTTCGGTTAACATCTTAAAAAATCTCGTCGTCAACAGATTTAACGGTGGCTTGCAAATTTTCTTCTACGTTAACTGGCAAGTCTTCTAACCCCTCTACTTCCTTTGAACGTGAAGTTGCTTGTTGATTTACTTCGTCAAGCGGTTCGCCCGTGTCGTTGTTTAAGTTTAAGAATTTCGTGCATTCATCCTTAAAGTATAGTTCAACTACGCCCGTAGGTCCGTTTCTGTGTTTTGCTATAATTATTTCGGCAACGTTTTTCTTTACCTTTCCCTCTTCAAAATCTTTTTCTTTTACTGCGTTTGATTTATCAGGGCGATGGATAAACATAACTATATCTGCGTCTTGTTCGATAGC
>JAZRMS010000002.1:0-2081 GCA_045647825.1 Christensenellaceae bacterium | reverse complement strand
GACATGGCTACGATCCGACTTACCTCACTCTAAAGAAGAAAAGAGCAAAGGGCTAAAGAGTTTTAACGGAATAGTTGGAATAGAAACGGCTTTCCCCGTAATATACACAGACCTTGTAGAAAAAGGCGTGTTAACTTTAGAGCAAGTTATAGAACTAATGAGTATAAACCCAGCAAAGAGATTTAATCTTGAAGTGGGGATAGCAGAAGGGAAAACGGCAAACTTTTGCGTATACGACTTAAACAAAGAATACGTTATAGATTCAAACAAGTTTATATCAAAAGGAAAAAGCACACCGTTTAACGGCAAAAAGGTTAAAGGAAAGTGCCTAATGAATTTCGTGAACGGAAAGATGGTTTACGAACTAAACAAGTAAAAAACAGCAATTAATATAGAGGAGAAAAATATGCCAAAGAGAACGGACATTAAAAAAGTTTTGGTAATCGGAAGTGGCCCTATCGTAATAGGACAAGCAGCGGAGTTCGACTATGCAGGAACTCAAGCGTGTTTAGCGCTAAAAGAAGAAGGGTATGAAGTAATACTCTGCAACTCTAACCCTGCAACGATAATGACGGACACCACCATCGCAGACAAGGTTTATATGGAACCGTTAACGCTAGAATACGTTGCAAAAATACTTCGTTATGAGCGCCCAGATGCAATAATCCCAGGTCTTGGTGGTCAAACGGGTCTAAACCTTGCAATGCAACTTGCAAAGAAAGGGGTGTTAAACGAATGCCAAGTAGAACTTTTAGGCACAAACGCTAAAAGTATCGAGCGTGCAGAAGATAGAGAACTATTTAAGGAAATGTGCGAATCTATCGGCGAGCCTGTTATCAAGTCTGAAATCACTTATAGTATAGAAGAGGCAAAAGAGGCTGCAAAGAGAATAGGTTACCCTGTAGTTTTGCGCCCTGCGTTCACTTTGGGTGGAACAGGCGGCGGTTTTGCAGACGACGACCAAGAGTTAGAGCAAATTATGAAAAACGCGCTAAAACTTTCTCCCGTTCACCAAGTTTTAGTAGAAAAGAGCGTTAAGGGTTATAAAGAAATTGAGTTTGAAGTAATGCGTGACTCAAAAGACAACGCAATCACCATTTGTGGAATGGAAAACGTTGATCCTGTTGGCGTTCACACGGGCGACTCAATAGTAGTTGCACCTATTATGTCACTTTCAGAGCAAGATAAAAAAATGCTCAACGACTCTGCAATCAAGATTATAAAAGAACTCAAGATAGAAGGTGGTTGTAACGTTCAATACGCGTTAAATCCAAATTCTAGCGAATACTATCTAATCGAAGTAAACCCAAGAGTTTCACGTTCGTCTGCACTTGCATCTAAAGCAAGTGGATATCCTATTGCAAAGGTAACGGCAAAGGTTGCAGTCGGCATGACTCTTGATGAAATAAAGGTTGCGGGAACTACTGCAATTCACGAACCTGTTTTAGATTACGTTATCACAAAATTCCCACGTTTCCCATTTGATAAATTTACTTCTGCATCAAACACTTTGGGAACGCAAATGAAAGCGACTGGCGAAGTAATGGGAATAGGTACAAACCTTTCTGAAAGTATGTTAAAGGCAATTCGTTCTTTGGAAATAGGTGTAAACCACCTTTACGTTTCAAAGTTTGACAATATGTCTGTAGAAGAAATGCTAGAATACATAAAGGAATTTAAAGCAGACAATATCTTTGCTATTTCAGAACTTTTGTGGCACGGGGTTAGCGTGGATAAAATTCACGAAATAACCAAAATAACAAAACTTTTCTTGAATACGATTGCAGATATCGTAAACATGGAAAACACGCTAAAAGAAAATAAAAACGACATAGAATATTTGAGAAAAGCAAAAGAAATGGGCTTTTCTGACGCGTATATAGGAAAACTTTGGGGAATGAAAGAACTAGAAGTTAACGCGTATAGAAAGGCAAACGGAATTAAGCCTATATTCAAAATGGTAGACACCTTAAAGAGTGGCGCTTATATTCCATATTTCTATTCAACATACGTTGGTAAAAACGATTCAATCGTTACTAAAAAAGAAAAGACGGTCGTTTTAGGTAGTGGTCCTATCCGTA
>JAZRMS010000001.1:0-7855 GCA_045647825.1 Christensenellaceae bacterium | reverse complement strand
GGACCGCAGAACGCAGTCTTTATTATTGCGCCGTTTTCCATAAGTCTAGAAATATAGCCACCTTCTACCAAGCCTTTGTATACAGGTTGGCTAGAAGGATAAACGTCTAAAGTAAAGTCGTTATTGTTGATTGCGGTATCGCCCAAAATTTCAGATGCGGCAGCGATATTTTCATACATACCACCTGCGCAACCTGCGATAACGCCTTGTTCAACGTAAACCTTTCCGTCCTTAATCTTGTCGGTAAGGCGGAAAGTACCTTTTCCTTCTGGAAGAAGTTTTTGACCTGCCTCTTCTGCCTCTTTAAGTAGTTCGTATGGGCGAGATAAAAAGTCTTTTATGGTATAAGCGTTAGATGGGTGGAAAGGAAGTGCAATCATAGGCTCTACTTTAGAAAGGTCGATTATTATTCCTCTGTCGTAATAAGCGCCGTTTTCAGCCTTCATTTCCTTATAGCCGTCTGCTCTTTCGTGTTGAACGTAATATTGTCTTGTTTTATCGTCAGTTTCCCAAACGCTAGAAAGACAAGTGGTTTCGGTAGTCATAACGTCTATTCCGTTTCTAAAATCCATTGAGAGCGTTTTAATTCCGTTACCAACGAATTCCAAAACTCTATTCTTTACAAAACCACTCTTAAAGGTTGCTTTAACGAGTGCAAGCGCAACGTCGTGTGGGCCAACGCCCTTTCTCAATCTACCCTTTAATTGAACGGCTACTATTTCTGGCATATCCACGTCGTAAGTTCTGCCAAGAAGTTGCTTAACAAGTTCTGGGCCACCTTCACCGATAGCCATAGTGCCAAGCGCACCGTATCTAGTGTGAGAGTCAGAGCCAAGAATCATTGCGCCACAATAAGCGCGCATTTCTCTCATATATTGATGTATTACTGCAAGGTGTGGTGGAACGAACGCACCGCCGTATTTTTTTGCGGCAGACAAACCGAAAACGTGGTCGTCTTCGTTAATCGTGCCACCTACTGCACAAAGTGAGTTGTGGCAGTTGGTTAGTGAATATGGAATAGGGAATTTTTCTAGACCACTTGCTTTTGCCGTTTGAATTATACCAACGTAAGTTATATCGTGCGAAGTTATTTCATCAAACTTGATCTTTAACTTTTTGTCGTCGTTAGAAGTGTTGTGCGCTGAAAGAATTTTGTATGACAAAGTGCCTTTTTTTGCACTTTCATCAGCCTTTTTAGCGCGAATTAATTTTCCGTCTTTATAACAAACGCCTTTTTCTATGAGTTTAATCATAATCTTCTCCGTATTTAATGTTCTTTTGGTTTATAATTATACATTATCCCCCTTTTTTTTGCAAGTTTTAGTTAGGTGTTTTGCATAAAAATTTCTTTTCTCTTGCTTTTTAGGTTTTTTTGGTATACAATATTAATCAAGGAGTTAATATGAAAAGTTTTAGATATCTTCATTCAAAAGCAGTTTGGGTTTTACTTGGCTTAATTACCGTGCTTTGTGGCGCAGGGTGCGTTCTAAACGTTATCAACGCTATTGCCAACGTAAAAATCCCTATAAAATTCGGTCTAAACGTATTTATAGCCATAATCACTTTTTGTATGGTTATCTTTGCTATATCGGTAATTATTAGCAGTAAGTATCACGTTAAAAAGGACTGTCTTGTTTTATCTTTCGGTTTAATTCGCTCAAAAACCCCGCTTAAAGAGGCAGAATCTATCACTTTTATTCCATTTAAGAATAAATTAGTGATGTTTTTCACCGATAATAGATATTTATCAATAGTTATCGACCCAAATTCTTTCAGCGAATTCGTTTCGTTTATTCGTTCTATTAACCCAGATATCGTTTATAACGTTGATAATATCGGCATGGATGACGCAAAAGAATAAAATTTTTGTTTTTTATAAAATTTTTCTTTTAAAATTATTGACAAACTCTTTTTATGAGAGTACACTAAAATTAACTAAACAAGTCCGGTAGGTAAGGCTACCATAGGGATACGGACTGCTACCGCGAATCAGTGGAGACACTGTTAGCTGGTGAACAGACCACGTCGAAAACAAGGCGTGATTTAACGTAGTTTCATTGCCCTACGGTGCTAAAGCCAGCATGGTTACGAAAGCAAATTTTTTTGCTTATCGCTTTTTTGCTTTTTATTCCCCACCGCACTTTTTTGGTGGGGATTTTTATATCTATTATTAAAGGAGGAGCATTATGACGGAAGAATTGATAATAACTTTTGAAAAACTTTCTTTTTGTTTTGAAACAAGGAAGTTTGCCGACCTACGAATTTTGCTCCTTGATATGGAGCCTTTTGACATTGCGTCCTTTATGGACAGCCAACTTGACGACAAAGAACGCCTTATGTTCTTCCGCTTGCTACCCAAAGAGTTAGCCAGCGACGTTTTCGTTGAAATTGATTCGGACACACAAGAAGTTCTTATACAGGCTTTTACCGATAAAGAACTTAAAGCAGTCGTAGACGATATGTTCCTTGACGACACCGTTGATATTATCGAAGAAATGCCTGCAAACGTGGTTAAGAGAATTCTTAAAAACTCTGACCCCGAAAATCGCAAACAGATTAACGCGCTTTTAGAATATCCCGACGACTCGGCAGGGTCTATTATGACCACCGAATACGTTTCCTTTTCAGCAAGCACGACGGTAGAAGCGGCGTTCGACAAGATTAGAAAAATAGGCATTAACAAGGAAACGGTTTATACTTGCTACGTTACCGATAGAAAAAAACGCCTAACGGGTGTTGTAACGGTTAAGGATATGTTGCTTGCCGATAAAAACGAAATTATCGCGCACATTATGGACACCAACGTTGTAACCGTGGAAACGCTTGAAGATAAAGAACAAGTGGCAAGAAAGTTTACTGACTACGACTATCTAGCACTTCCCGTTATTGATAAAGAAGGTTGCCTAGTTGGTATCGTTACCGTCGACGACGCTGTGGACGTTATACAAGAAGAGGCAACCGAAGATATCCAAAAGATGGCGGCTGTCCTTCCTTCTGAAAAACCTTACTTAAAGCAATCTGTTTTTAGCATTTGGAAAGCGCGCGTGCCGTGGCTACTTCTTCTTATGATTTCTGCAACTTTTACTAGTATGATTTTATCTAACTACGAAGATAGGCTTGCTCTAATTAGTGGTGGCGCAGTTCTATACGCTTTCGTTCCTATGCTGATGGGTACTGCAGGTAATGCGGGAAACCAAACTTCGGTTACCGTTATTCGTGCAATAGCACTTGGCGAAATTGATTTTAGAAATATTTTTAAGGTCATATTAAAAGAACTTTTCGCGGCACTTCTTTTAGGTCTTACCGTTGCGGGAATGTGTTTTGCAAAACTAATGTTTATCGATAGCCTTTATAACGAAGTTACCATAGAAATTGCTTTAATAGTTTCAGGTGTGTTATTGCTGGCGATAATGATGGCAAAACTAGTAGGTTGTTTACTTCCGTTGATTGCAAAAAAATGTAGGCTAGACCCAGCAGTTGTTGCAAGCCCCTTTATGACTACTATCGTAGACGTTATATCGCTTATAATTTACTGCTCTATTGCTATCGCTGTTCTAGGATAAAAACAAAAACTAAACGCCCGTAGGATTTCCTACGGGCGCTTTTTATTAACTTTTATTCTATGGTGTATTTGTAGAGAGAAGATTTAGAAACACCGCGCTCTTTTGCAACGGCTTTTATCGCTTCTTTCTTATCCATACCTTGCTTTAAGTATAGTTCAACGTGCTCTTTTTCGGTCAAGTTTAAGTTTTGATTGACTACTTTTGCGCCTTCTACAAGCAAAACGTATTCCCCTTTGGGCTCTGAAGGAAGTCCGTCTTTTAGATTAAACCTTTCTGCCCTTTCGTGAAGTTTTGTTATCTCTTTAACTGCAACGGCTTTTCTATTTCCAAACGCTTGATATAAACTTTCAACGTCCTTTTTAACGTCGTGAGGGGCAGAATAGAAAATAAGCGTTGCATCTAAACTTATATACTTTTGCAAAAACTCTTTCCTGTCGCTATTTTTTTCTGGCATAAAACCCAAAAAGCAAAATTTAGAGCTATCAAGCCCTGCAAGCACTAACGCAGAAACGCACGCGCAAGCCCCTGGGATTATGGTATACTCTAAACCATTTTCTATAAGCATTTCTATTAAAACGCTTCCGGGGTCTGAGACAACGGGCATTCCCGCATCTGAAACGACCGCGATATTTTTTCCTTCTTGCAATTTTTTAATAATTTTTTCACCAACTTCTTTTTCATTAAACTTATGATAAGAAAAAAGTGGTTTTTTAATATCGTATGCGTTTAGCAAGCCCAAAGTGTGGCGAGTATCTTCACACGCAATTTCATCCACTTCTTTCAAAACTTCTATCGCTCTTAAAGTTATATCTTTTAAATTACCTATCGGCGTTGCAACGAAATATAACATATTTTCTCCTAGTTAATAATAGTGCCAAGCACCTTTAATCCACTTCTACCGCCCTTTACTCCTTCCACCAAGACAAGATAAGGCTCTTTTTTTGCGCTTCCTGAAACAAATTGAATTTTCTTTGGTTCTATCCCTTCTTTTTTCATTTCAAAAAATATATCTGCAAGCCTATCCGCACGGTGAACCATACAAGTTCTTCCACCGTATTTTAGACTGACTGAAATAGCCTTTATAAGTTCTCTCAAAGTTAACGTCAGTTCGCTTTTGCACATTGCAATCTCTTTCTTTTCGTCTTTTGCGCCACTATCAACACTCATATAAGGTGGGTTGCAAACGATTAAAGAAAACTTGCCCGCAAAACTTGTTCCCAAATCTTGCAGTCTAGTGTTTACTGCACAAAATTTATCGCCTAATCGGTTATATTCAATGCTTTTTAAGGATAGGTCGTAAAGGGATTTTTGCATTTCAAACAAGGTTACGCTGTTTACAAGGTTTTTATTTAACGCGTATAAATGCAAACCAACTATTCCACTACCAGCGCAAAAATCTGCAACGACGTCCCCTTTTTTTACTTTTGCAAACTTGCTTAAAAGCACAGAGTCCGAAGTGAAACGATATAATTCGTCGTCTTGATAGACTTTCAAGTTGTCAATAAGCAAATCTTCTAAAACTTCCATAAACTTTTTAAAACCACTTTTTGTTATTAAAAAATTAGGCGCGGAAACGATAGCGTCCGCGCCTTTCTTTTTTGCTAAATCTTATTCTTCTGAAATAGCTTCAACGGGGCAACCTTCTGCGCAAGCGCCACAGCTCATGCAAGCTTCTGCGTCGATTACGTATTGGGTTTCACCTTCACTAATAGCTCCGCAGGGGCAAGTATCTGCACATGCTCCGCAAGAAATGCATTGATCACTAATTTTGTATGCCATTAGGGTGTACCTCCATAATTTATTTCGTTTATATTGTATCACAAACTTTTCCGTTTGTAAACTACTAATCTAAAATTTTCTTCATTTCTTCGGTAACCTTTTCGTCACCGTCGTCGTCATCATCTTTTACGCCTTGATTATTTCTCTTAAAATCTAACCTATCAACGGGGAAATCTTTATAAACTTCACTTCCGTCCCCTTTAGTTATCTTAACTTTAGAAACAAGTTTTAGCATGTCGTTTGAAACTACCACGCCTTGTCCTTCTGGCGTTCCAACCGTTCCGCCAAGCTTTGGCATTTTCTTATAAACTTCTGCATAGTAGTCGTTTTCATATTCAAGACAACACATAAGTCTTCCACAAAGTCCACTTATTTTGCCTGGATTTAAGTGCAAGCCTTGGTTTTTTGCCATTTTTATAGAAACTTTGCCAAAATCGGGCATACAACTTGCGCAACAACACTCTCTTCCGCAAGGTGCAATTCCACCCAAAAGTTTAGTTTCGTCTCTAATTCCCACTTGGCGAAGTTCTATCCTTAAATGGAATTTTGCCGCCAAAAGTTTTACTAATTCTCTAAAATCTATTCTTCCGTCTGCCGTAAAATAGAAAACTATTTTTTTGCCGTCAAAAGCATATTCACAACCTATCAACTTCATTTTCAAGTTTAATTCGGCTATTTTTTGCTCTGCAAATTCCATTGCGGCAGGAATTTTCTTTTCGTTTTCTTTAACCGCCTTTTCATCACTTTCTGTAGCCTTTCTTAATATAGGTTTTAAAGGATGAACTATTTCTGATTCTGGCACTTCTTTCATACCGAAAACTACCGTGCCATATTCAACCCCCTTTGCCGTTTCAACTACAACGCCCGACCTTTCTTCGTAAACGTCGGTGTCGTTAGCTGGGGCAAAGTAATACGTTTTAGCGGTGTTTTTAAATTTTACACCTATAATTTTTGCCATTTAAATTTCCCCTCCAAAATCTGGAACAAAAGCCACTCTATAAGCATCGTGGCGTTAGCGTTTAATCTCTTTCTTTTTTGCGCTTCCGTTATCGCTTCTAACGCATAAACGATTGCGCCCCTGTTAAATCTTTCTGCCCTTGATAACTTTTCCACGGCGCTTTGGTTGAAAGATAAACCTTTCTTTCCTTCATTAATCACCAAAAGATCTCTTAACAAAAGCCCTAAAACGGATAAAAAATCACCCGCGTCTTCTATAGTTTTTGATATTTTAAAAGAGTATTTCAAAACGTCCTTACTAGACTTCATATCAACCAAAACTTCTAAGGCAAGGTCTGTTATTTGTTCTAGTTTTTTATCGCCGTAAAGGCGCATCACGCCACCCACCGTGCCGTCGCCACAAGCGATTGCCATTTTCAATTTGTTTTCATCTTCGCAATCTTTTTTAAGAGCGTCGAAAAGCACTTCTTTGCTAAAAGTTGGAATTTCTAGTTTTTTAACCCTACTTTTTATGGTTGGTAAAAGCGCGTGTTCGTTAGTTGCGCCCATTATTATATGAACGCCTTTAGGTGGCTCTTCTAACGTTTTAAGCAACTTGTTTTGCGCCACGTGGTTGATTGATTCTGCTCTATTAACGATAAAAATTTTCTTATCCCCTTCTATAGGTTTAAGATAACTTTCTTCTATGAGTTCGTTCACTTCTTCACTCGTCATAGAATCGCCCTTTTTAGGATAAAAAATCACGTCCGAAAACGCGCCGTCCTTTATTAGTTTGCAAGTTCTGCAAACGGCGCAAGCATCTTGTTCTGGACAAGTCATAAGCATTGCCAAAAACTTTAAATATTCGCCGAGATTATCCCCATCGGGCGTGAGTATTAAATAAGCGTGCGACAAAGTGTTGTTTGCCTTGTCACCCTTAATCGTTCTATAAGCGCCCGTGCTTTTTATTAGAGCCCCTAAATCGGTCATAAAACGCCCTTTTCTTTTAACGCATTAATAATTTTTTGGTGAGTTTGATGCTTTTCTCCACTAGCATCTATCACTATAAAACGCTCTGGATAGCGCTCTGCTAACTCTAAATACCCCTTATACACTTTTTCGTGGAATTCTTTTCCAGATAGTTCTAACCTATCCGTCTTATCCACACCACCCTTTCTCTTAAAAGCTTCTTCTGGTGGCAAGTTTAAAAATATAGTGTAGTCGGGCATAAAATTCTTTATGGCATAGTCGTTGATTTTTTCCACAAAATCCACACCTAATCCCCTAGCGTATCCTTGATATGCTAACGAAGAGTCGATATATCTATCGCAAAAAACCAAAGTGCCTTTATCTAACAACGGCCCTATCGTTTCTTTTAACAATTGAACTCTTGCGGCAGCGTATAAAAGCGCTTCGCACTCATCAGTCATAGAAACGTTTTTGCCATCTAATATTACCCCTCTAATTTGTTCAGAAACGGGTGTACCGCCCGGTTCTCTTGTGAGATAATATTCTATTCCGTTTGCACTTAAATATTCTTCAAGAAATTTAATTTGACGGGATTTTCCAACCCCTTC